>JAEULX010000110.1 GCA_016793685.1 Bradyrhizobiaceae bacterium | reverse complement strand
TCGTGCGCCGCTGGGTCAAGCTCGGCGATTGGGCCGGCGCCGGCAAATGGACCATTCCGCTGTCCGACGTGAAGACCGAGATGGTCGACTCCATCGCGGTGATCGTCCAGGTGGGAAACTCCGGAACGCCGGGAGTGATCCGCGGCGCAGCAATCGCCCAATTGCAGTAGGCGATCCAAGTCAGCATCGAGCATCAAGCAGCATCAAGCATAAAGCCGCCCGGCCGCGCGCAGCTGCCGGGGCGTTTTGCTGCTGTCCGCACCGCTCTGCGGGGCAGTCCAAAAAGAAAAGGCCGGCTGAGCCGGCCGACAATTTCGGGGATTGAAACACCAGAATTTTGCCAGAGGGTCCGGCCCTTACGAGCCCGGGGGGCTGGGGGGGCTGAGGAATCCGGTACCCATGTCAGACCGGACCCCGTGGCAATGGTGGTTTCTCGCAATTCAGATCGGCCTGCACGCGGCCGAATTCTGGCATCATTATGAACGGACTAACGAACGCGTGATCTGCCCGGTGAAGCTGCGCGCTCGTCGTCGCTCTTGCTCTTGCGCCCGTTTCGGAGCGATCATGACGTCCCGATGACGAGGAGGCGCCGATGGGTTTGGAGCTTGGCGATGTTGATCCAAGCGAGTTCCGCGGGGGCGAGGCGACAGTGAAGTGTCCGGCCGTCGCCCCCGGAGCCCGCGTGACCTTTGATCGTCGCGAGCTGAAGCGAATTTTCAATCTATACGTCCGCAAGGTTGCGTCGGGGGAATGGCGCGATTACGCCATCGACTTCCACAGGGATCGCGCGGTGTTTTCGGTTTTCCGTTCGGCCGCTGAAGTCCCGATCTACCGCATCGAAAAGAATCCGCGGCTGGCGCGACGTCAGGGCGTCTATCGGGTGGTTTCCGCAACCGGCCTGATCGTCCAGGGCGGCCACGAACTCGACCGCGTCCTGCGGGTGTTCGACAAGACGGCGCTGAGCCTGGTGGCGAACTGATCGCCCGCGCCTGAGTATATTCCGGCGCAGCGGGAAGCGGATCGCGGCGCAGGCGCGGCCGCGAGGGATCGCTGGAACGAATTCAATTCAATTCCGAAGCGGCATGCGTCGGGCGGGCGCGCAATCTCTCCGGATGCCGGAGCCTCAGCGGTCTTCCGAGGGACGCCCCTTTTGCCCGGGAGGCGGCAGCGAGCCCAGGCTCAACGGGAGCATCGCAAGCCGCGCGGCGTCGGCCCAAAAGAGCCAGGCGAGGCGCGTCGACTCGACCCAGAAGGACAGCGGGTTGGCTCCCCGGAGAAACCGCCCGAACGCATCGAACGAGGGCACGGCCTGCAGGTTGATGAAAATCTGCTCGGCATCGTTGTCCGGTGCGCGGCGGTGAACGATCTCGATATCGACGCTCGGCAGGCGGGCGGTCGCCCTTGTTGCGTCGTCGATCTCGTGGATCGGTTTCTTGAATTCAGACAAGTGTGCCGTCCTTCTGTTTCGCGCTGCGCACCGGTCAGACGATCGCGCCGCGCAGTCCGGGCCCCGCTCGGTCTAGCTAGAGTCACCCGGCGGCGTCCGTCAAGCGGCGGCGCCTGAAACAGAACGGACGGGCAAGATTTGAATCGGCCGCTTGCGGCAGATCCAAACTTGTCCCGTCCGTCGAGACGTCAACCCTGAAAGGACGCACTCGGCCTCAGCGGCGGTCGCCCATGAGGCGCAGCAGCATCAGGAACAGGTTGATGAAGTCGAGATAGAGCGCGAGCGCTCCCATCACGACCTTGCGGCCGGCGACCGTGCCGTCATCCATCGGATCATAGTATTCCTTGATCTTCTGGGTGTCCCATGCGGTCAGCCCGGCGAAGATCAGCACGCCCATGACCGACAGCGCCCAGTCGAGCCCGCTCGATTTCAGGAACAGATTGACCACGCTCGCGATGATGAGGCCGAACAGCCCCATGATCAGGAACGAGCCCATGCCGGTCAGATCGCGTTGCGTCGTGTAGCCCCACAGGCTCAGCGCGCCGAACGCGGCGGCCGAGATGAAGAACACGCGCGCGATCGACCCATGCGTATAGACCATGAAGATCGTCGCGAGCGACACGCCCAGCAAGCCCGCATAGAGGAAGAACAAGGCGCGGGCGGTGCTGGCCTCGAGGCGGTTGATCCTGAAGCTCAGGAAGAAGACGAGACCGAGCGGGGCGAGGATCAATACCCAGAGCATCGGGCCCTGGAACAGCGTTTGGCCGAGCGGGGTCAGAGCGACGATCGCGCCGGCCTCGTTGGTCACGACGGAGAACTGAAACGTGATCCAGGCAATCGCGCCGGTGAGCGCGACGCCGCCTGCCATGTAGTTGTAGACGCGGATCATGTGGGCGCGCAGGCCCTGATCGATGGCGATTTCACGATCCGCCGGGTAGCCGCGGGTCACCGCGGGATTCCGGTCGAAGTCCGACATTGATGAGGTCCTTTCTATGCCCGAAACACGTCCCGCTGGGCAGACGGAGGCGGTCCAATGCGGCCGCCCGAAACCGGCTCGAATGTAATCACGGCGCGACGGCGGGTGAAGGTGGCGGACTGGCGCAGATCATGAAATTTCGGACAGGCGCCGGCCGCCTAAGCCATGTCGCGATCCATCTCAATCCTGCCGCTGGCCGAACAGTTGAAGGAGCAGCGTGAACAGGTTGACGAAGTTCAGATAGAGCGAGAGCGCGCCCATGATAGCCGAACGCTCCGCCGTCTCGCCGTCCATGGCGCCGTAGACGTATTCGTTCTTGAGCCGCTGCGTATCCCACGCCGTCAACCCGGCGAAGACGAACACGCCGGCCACCGAAACCGCCCACTGCAGCGCCGAGCTCTGCAGGAACAGGTTGACGAGCGAGGCGATGATGACGCCGAACAGCCCCATGATCAGAAATGAGCCCACGCCGGAGAGGTCGCGCGGCGTGGAGTATCCCCACAGCGACAGCGCGCCGAAGGATGCGGCTGTGATGAAGAAAACCCGCACGATCGAGGTGTGGGTGAACACCATGAAGAGCGCGCCGAGCGACAATCCGACCAGCGCGGCATAGGCCCAAAAAAGAAGTTGAGCGGTCGACGGGCGCAGACGCTCGGCGCCGAAGCTCAGCCCGAACACCAGGGCCAGCGGCGCAAGCATGATCACCCATTTCAACGGGCTTGCATAAACGGCGTACCCGATCGGGGTGAGATACACCCCGCCGGCAATGCGCGCCGGCAGTTCCGCGCCGCCGCGCACGATATGCGCGGCGCCCGCGGGGTCGCCGGTGACGGACAGGAGATACATGCCGAGGGCGGCGAAACCGGTGATCACGAGGCCGAGCGTCATATAGTTGTAGACGCGCAGCATGTATGTGCGCAGGCCGGCGTCGATGACGGCCGTGTCGGCGCGACCCGCGCCATAGCTCACGCTCGCCATGTCCCGATTAAAGTCCGACATCGTCGAACCCCCGATCTGTGTCCGCAGAATGTTTCGCGGAGTGTCGCCCCGCGGTTCGAGTCTCGCTATATGGGCGGATTATATGTGGGAGCATAATGGCCGCCCGCGGCGACTGATTGTCGCAAACCCGCTTGCGATAAGCAGAATCTGCTTCCCAGCCAGCGGCTAGTTGTCGCAAAGCGCGCGGGGTTAGCCCTAAAGGTTTCGCAACGCCGCCGCCGGCTTGCGTCCGAGCGCGGCAAAGGTGCCGACGAGGCCGCAGACCATCGTGACCGCAAGCGCGGCCGCGGCGGCCGTCAGCGCCGGCCCCGGCTGCCAAGCGAACGGCAGCGTCATCAGGTCGCTTACGACGCGCCATCCCGCGATCGAGCCGGCCGCCATCCCGAACAGGACCGCGGCCGTTCCGGTCAAGAAATATTCCAAAAGATAGCAGGCGATGATCTGTGCGCGCGTCGCGCCGAACGTCTTCAAGACGACCGCGTCATAGACGCGGTGGCGGTGGCCGGCCGCGAGCGCCCCGCCGAGCACGAGCACGGTCGATATCAGCGTCACGGCGCTTGCCGCCTGCACGGCGAGGGCGAGGTTGGAAACGACTGTGCCCACGGCGCTGAGCGCCTCCTTGACCGGCAGCGGCGTGACGCCGGGAAATTGCCGCATCGCCGCGTCCAACAGCGCCGCCTCTTCTTGCGGCGTGCCGCCGTCGGGGAAGGTCACGGTTGCGACATGCGTGAGCGGCGCGCCGCTGAACGCGCCCGGCGAGAACACCAGGACGAAGTTGAGTCCGAGCGACTGCCAGTCGACGGCGCGCAAATTGGCGATGCGCGCCGCGATGTCGCGCCCGAGCACGTTGACGGTGACGGAGTCGCCGATCCTCAGGCCGAGACCGTCGGCGATCCGCTTGTCCAGCGAAAGCAGCGGCGGCCCCCGATACTGCTCGCCCCACCACTCGCCTTCGATCACGCGCGAGCCGGGCGGCACCGTGGCGGAATACGTGATGCCGCGGTCGCCATGCAGCACCCAGGCCGCGTTCGGCCGCGTCTTGAGCTCGTCGGCTGACACGCCGTTCACGGCGACGATGCGGCCGCGCAGCACCGGCGTCTGCTCGATCGACGCCTGGGGCGCCTGCGCGCGCACCATGTCGTCGAAAAGCGCGACGTCGCGGGCCGGAATGTCGAGAAAGAAAAACGAGGGGGCCTTCTCCGGCAGCGTCGCGGTGATCTGCCGGCGCAGATTGGCGTCGATCTCGACCACCGTCACCAGCACCGCCATGCCGAGCCCGAGCGACAGGACGATGGTCGGAGTCAGCGCTGCGGGCCGGTGGATATTGGCGAGCGCGAGCCGCAGGATGGCGGAACGCGGCCGCGGAACGGCGCGCGCGAGGCGCATCACCGCAAGCGCGACGATGCGCAACAACACGAACACGCCGAGCGCGGCGACGACGAAGATGGCGGCGATCTTGCGATCATAGGACGCGCCGATTGCGACCGCGGCGAGCGCGAGGCCGGCAATCGCCGTCGCGACTATATAGCGCCGCCGCGGCCACCAGCTTTCGAGCGCGATCGCGTCGCGGAACAACGCGGAGACCGGCGCGTCGTGTGCGCGTCCGAGCGGCCAGATGGCGAAGGCCGCCGCCGTCAGGAGACCGTACAGCAGCCCGAGCAGGAGTTGCGCCGGATACACGGCGGGTGCGAGCGGGAGCGGGATGATCGCACCGAATACATGGGCGATCGCGAACGGCATCAGTGCGCCGAGCGCAAGGCCGATTGCGGCGCCGAGCAAAGCGAGCAGCAGGACCTGGAGGAAATAGAGCCCCACCACCTGGCGCGCGGTTGCGCCCAGCGACTTGAGCGTTGCGATGACGCTCAGCTTGCGGTCGAGATAATGCTTGGTCGAGTTCGCGACGCCGACGCCGCCGACCAGGAGCGCCGTCAGTCCGACCAGCACGAGATATTGTGTGAAGCGGTCGATATTGCGCTCGAGTTGCGGCGAGGCGTTGGTGCTCGAACGAATATCCCAGCCGGCTTGGGGAAAGTCCCGTTCGGCCGCTTCGACAACATCGTCGGCGCGACCGGCCGTGCCCGTCCCCGGCAGCCGCACGCGATAGAGGAAACGCACCAGACTGCCCGGCTGCACCAGGCCGGTCGCGCGCAACGCATCGTCGCTGATCATCAGCCGCGGGCCGAAGCCTATCCCCGCCGCGAGCTTATCCGGCTCGTTCACGAGCCGCGCGCGCAGCTCGAATGTCGCCGCACCGATCGTTACGCGCCCGCCGGGCTGCAGACCAAGGCGCGCGAACAGCAGCGGGTCGGCCGCCGCTCCGAACGTCTCGCCGCGGCGCCCGAGCGTGGCGGCCAGCGGGCCCGGCGGATCGGTCACGACCGCGCCGTACAGCGGGTAGCGCGCATCCACGGCCTTGAGCTCGACCAGGGAGGCGCGTCCGTCCTCGCCGCGCGCGAGCGCCCGCATGGTCGCTATCGCCGACACCTCGCCCCGGCGCGCAAGAAAGGTGCGCTCGTCCGGCTTGGCCTCGCGCTGCGCCAGGACGAACGAAACATCGCCGCCCAGAATGGTGCGGCTCTCGCGCGCCAGGCCCGCGGTGAGGCTTTGCGCCAGCGAGCCGACGCCGGCGATCGTCATGACGCCGAGCGCGAGGCAGGCGATGAAAGCGGTGAACCCGCGCAAGCCGCCGCGGAGGTCGCGCAGGCTCAGGCGCAGCAGCGTATAGAGGC
>JAEULX010000026.1 GCA_016793685.1 Bradyrhizobiaceae bacterium | reverse complement strand
GGTCGCCTTCTCGCGCCGGATGTGCTGCTCGCGCGTCTGCAGGGCGAGGCGGTAGGCCGGCGCGCCCCGCGCGTCGATCGAAAGGCCGACGACGCGCCCTGGCATGTTGCGCTTCAGGTCGTCGCGCACCGCCATATAGGCCGCATGCGGGCCGCCGAAGCCCATCGGCACGCCGAAGCGCTGGACAGAGCCGATCGCAATGTCGGCGCCGAGTTCGCCGGGCGGCGCAAGCAGCGTCAGCGCCAGCGGATCCGCCGCGAGGATCGCGAGCCCGCCTTGCGCGTGAACGGCGGCGATCGCGTCGCGATAGTCGCCGACGGTCCCGAACGTATCGGGGTATTGAAACAGCGCGCCGAAAACCTTGGCGCCAGCGAGGTCGCCCGGGTTTCCGACCACGAGATCAAGCCCGAGCGGCTCGGCGCGGACGCGCAACACCGCGAGCGTCTGCGGATGCACGTTGCGATCGACGAAGAAGGCCGAGACCTTCGCCGTGGCCGCCCGGTGCGCCAGCGTCATCGCTTCCGCCGCCGCCGTCGCCTCGTCGAGCAACGAGGCATTCGCGACCGGCAGGCCGGTGAGGTCGGCGATCATGGTCTGGAAATTCATCAGGGCTTCCAGCCGGCCCTGGCTGATTTCCGGCTGGTAGGGCGTGTAAGCGGTGTACCAGGCCGGGTTTTCCAAAATATTCCGCTGGATCACCGGCGGCATGATCGTACCGTAGTAGCCTTGCCCGATCAGCGAGGTGAACGCCTCGTTCTTGTCCGCGATCGCGCGCATGCGCTGGAGCGCCGTCCGCTCGGACAAGGCCGGCGGAAGGGAAAGCGGCTCCTGCCGCCGGATCGCGGCTGGAATTACCTCGGCGATCAGGGCGTCGAGGCTCTTTGCGCCCACCGCCGCCAGCATCGCGTCGATGTCGCGCGGGCTCGGACCGACATGCCGCGCGACGAACGTCGTTTCGCCCGCATCAACCTCGGCGCGGTAAGGAGCGTGCATGGCTATTCCTCACTTGGCGTGAAAAAGGGTGCGCCGGTCGTGCGGCCGGGCGCTGGCGCTGCATGTGTTCGGGGAGCGGGCCGCCTGGCGCGCCGGGGGGCGCCGGCTCGGGCAGCGGCGGACAGAACGAAAGCGTCGCGATCGAAACGGACCATAGGGCGCTCCCGGCGAGTCTGGCTCGCTCTAGCGCCCCATCTGTATTGCTGCCTGAGAACGTTATCCCGTCGGCGGACGCGCGCGGCGTCACTTTCCAGATTCAGACCTCTCGACGGTCCTTTTGCCTGAGAGTTTCCGGGGCGGTTGCTCCTTCGGCGTCGGTCGGACCGATCTCTCCCGTCGAGAGAACGCCATCGACTTATATATTGTGCGGTGTGGTGACGGCAAATCGGCGATATGTCAACCTGCCGCCCGGCCTGCGCGCCGGTTCCGCACAGCCGATTGGCAAACCTGCCGGACAGCACTGGCGCCCGCCGGTTCGTTCACCCGCAGGCAGGCGTCGGCCGGCCGCCACAACATGGCCCACAAGCGCGGGCTAAATCGCCGCCCCGCTGCGGAAACCGGGCGCGACGAAGGGGCATATGGATTCCCTCGACAAATACATTTTCAGGACCAGTTTCAACAGCTTCCTGGTCATCCTGATCAGCCTGACGGCGGTGATCTGGGTCACCCAGATTCTGCGGCAGATCGACCTGATCACCAGCCAGGGCCAGACGGTGCTGGTCTTTTTGTCGATCACCAGCCTGATCATTCCGGGCCTCATGCTGGTTCTCGCGCCGATCGCGATGCTGATCGCGGTCCTCTACACGCTGTCGCGTCTCAACAACGATTCGGAACTGGTGGTCATGAGCGCGGCTGGGCTATCGCCGCGGCGGCTGTTTCGGCCGTTCTTTGCGCTGGCCGCGGTGGTGTCGATCCTCGTGCTGTTCATCGGCGCCTACCTCGCGCCGAACCTGCAACGCGAACTGGTCCGGCAACTCACCAAAGTGCGGGCGGATCTGGTCGCCAATGTCGTGCGGGCAGGCACCTTCGCGACGATTGAGAATGGCCTCACCTTTCATGTCCGGGAGAAGCACAGCGACAGCCAGTTCAGCGGCGTCCTGATCGACGATTCACGCAACGGGAACGAGCGGACGACGGTGATCGCCGAGAAAGGGGACGTTCTCCAAAGCAAGCTCGGGACTTTCCTGGTCATGACCGACGGCTGGGTGCAACGCCGGCGCAATGTCGATCGCGACCCCACCATGGTGCAGTTCGAGCGCTACGCGTTCGACCTGTCCCCTTACACGGTCGCAGCGAGGATCACCTACGGGCTGCGCGAGAAATACCTTTGGGAACTCGTGCGGCCGGACCCGAACGACCAGTTGCTCAAAGCCGCCGGCGCGCAGTTCCGTGCCGAGATGCACGACCGGCTGGTGGCGCCGTTCTATCCCTTCGCGTTCGCGGTGGTTGCCTTCGCCGCGCTCTGTATCCCGCGAACGACGCGCCAGGGCGGCCTGGTTTCCATCGTGCTCGTCGGCGTTGCGGCTTTCGGGCTACGGATTTTCGGCTTCTTCTGCACGGCGATCGGCCAGAATTCGCCGATGGTGCTTTACGCGATCTATCCGGCCATGGCGTTGACCATGGGGCTGGGGGCGATCGCGATCTACAAGGGCGTCGGGTTCGACATCGACAGCAAAATCGACCTCGCCGGCCTCAGCCGCTGGGCCGGGAGGATCGGAAAATTCGGCAGAGCCGGCAAAATTGCCAAGCCGGCGCCGCGCTGAGCGCAACTCTTACCGATCCCTTCACTGTTGTAAGCATATTGTCGTATCGACTAAGGTCGCCTCGCCACCCGGCCGGCCGGACCATATGAGTCGTGGATGCAGCATATTCTCGAGAATCTGCGGAATGCGTGGAGTGAACGACTTGCGGATCCCTCGAGCACGCTCAATCTCGTCGCCCGCCTGATCGCCGATTATGGCCGCCCCTATTGGCGGCGATATGCGCTTGCCTTCGCCTTCATGGCGCTGGGAGCGGCGTGCACCGGCGCGACCGCGTATCTGATCGGGACGGCGATCGACCAGGCCTATGTCAGCCGCAGCTTCTTCGGCATCGTCATTGTCTCGGTCCTGGCGGTCGTGATCTTCGCCGTCAAGGGGCTCGCCAACTACGGCCAGGCGGTCACGCTCGCGCGCATCAGCAATCTGATCATCGCCGCCAATCAACGGCGCATGTTCGACAAGCTGCTGCAGCAGGACATGGCGTTCTTCGCCGACAAGCATTCCTCGCAATTCGGCGCCCGCGTCAGCTATGGCGCCAATTCCGCCTCCGCGGTCCTCAATCTTCTGGTCACCGCCATCGGTCGCGATCTCCTGACCTTCGTCGCGCTCGGCGCGGTCATGATTTACGGGGCGCCGCTGCTGTCGCTCGGCGCGTTCGTCGTGCTTCCGCCGGCGGTGCTGTTTCTGCGCAAGCTGATCAAGCGGGTCCGCTCGATCGCGCTCGCGCAGTTCGGCGGCAACATGCTGGTGCTGCAGTCGCTCCAGGAGACGGTGCAGGGTTTCAAGATCATCAAGGCGTTCAACCTCGAGGACGTCATGCGCGCCAAGGTCTACGCGCATGTCGACGAGATCGAGCGCGCCTCCAACAAGCTCGCGCGCGTCTCCAATCGTGGAACGCCGCTGATGGAGACGCTCGGCGGAATCGCGATCGCGGGCGTGCTGCTGATCGGCGGCTACAATGTGCTCGTGCTCGGCAGTTCGCCCGGCGGTTTCACCTCCTTCATCACCGCGTTCATTCTCGCCTACGAGCCGGCCAAGCGCCTCGCCCGGCTCAATCTCGAACTGCAGAACGGGCTGACCGGCGTGCGCATCCTGTTCGAACTCCTCGACCTGCCGGCCGGCCCGGCGCGCAGCGGCGGTGCGGAGAAGCTCGAGGTTGCGCGCGGGCGCATCGAGTTTGCCGACGTGACGTTCGGCTATCGCCCGGGCGAACCGGTGCTGCGCGACATGTCGTTTGCCGTGGCGCCGCATTCGGTCACCGCCTTTGTCGGCGCGTCCGGCGGCGGCAAGTCGACGATCTTCAACGTGCTGCTCGGGCTCTACAAGGTGCAAAGCGGCACGGTGCTCATCGACGGCCAGGACATAGCGGCCGTGTCGCCGGAATCGCTGCGCCGGCAGATCGCCTATGTCGGCCAGGACGTCTTCCTGTTCCACGGCACCATCCGCGAGAATATCGCGCTCGGCCGGCCCGGCGCGACCGAGGAGGACATCGTCGCCGCGGCGCGCGCGGCGCATGCGCACGAATTCATCGCCGCCTTCCCGGACGGATACGAGACCAAAGTGGGCGAGCAGGGCGCGCAGCTCTCGGGCGGCCAGCGGCAGCGCATTGCGATCGCGCGCGCGCTCATTCGCAATGCGCCGATCATCCTGCTCGATGAGCCGACCGCCTCGCTCGACAGCCAGTCCGAGTATCTGGTGCAGGCGGCGATGGCGGAGCTGATCAAGGGCCGCACGACGCTGATGATCGCCCACCGGCTTTACACCATCGCGCATGCCGACATGATCTTTGTGGTCGAGAGCGGAGCGATCGCCGAATCGGGCCGTCACGACGAACTCTTGCGCAAGGGGCAACGGTACGCCGCGTTCTATCAGCTGCGATCGACGGAGCAGCGGACCGACGAACCGCCGGCCGGCGGCCTGCGCGCAGCCGCCGGATAAGGGCGAAAGCGTGCAGCGATGGGGCTGAACTACGAACGCATCATGGCCTATCGGCCGGCCGACATCGCGGTGAGCTACGGCCCGCGCGATTGCATTCTTTATGCGCTCGGCATCGGGCTCGGCATGGACCCGCTCGATTCCCGCCAGCTCAAGTTCGTCTATGAGCGATACGGCCTCCAGGCTTTTCCCACCATGGCCGCCGTTCTCGGCTGGCCCGGCCGCATGACCGACCCGGCGTTCGGGCTCGACGAGACCATGGTGGTCGCCGCCGAATTGAAGGTGACGCTCGCGCGCCCGCTCGCCGCCGCCGATGACCTCGTGAGCCGCCCGCGCATCAGGGAGGTGGTCGACCGCGGTCCGGGCGGGCCGGCGATCATTCTCGCGGCCCGTGATCTTCTCGCGCGCGATGGAACGCCGGTCGCGTGCGTCGAGAGCAACCTGCTCGCGCGCAAGCATGGCGGCTTCGGCGGCCGCACAAGCACCCTGCCGGAGCCGCATGCGATCCCGGACGGGGAGCCCGAGCGCGTCTGCGATCTGCCGACCCCGCCCAATCTCGCGCTGTTGTACCGGCTCACGGGAGACGAGAACCCGCTGCACGCCGATCCGGAGCGGGCGAAAGCCGCGGGCTTCCCCCGCCCGATCCTGCACGGCGCGGCCACCTTCGGCATTGCCGCGCATGCGGTCCTGCGCCATCTCGATTATTCCGTGGAGCGGCTGGCAAGCATTTCGGCGCGTTTTTCTCGCCCGGTTTTTCCCGGAGAGACGATTCGCACCGAGTTATGGCCGACGCCGACACATATCTCCTTTCAATGCCGGGTGATCGGCCGCAACGACATCGTGCTTTCGAACGGTCTCGCCACGGTGCGCGCATGAGCAAGCCGGGCGCAAGAATTTCAAGGATGCATTGCCATGAGCGCGTCCCGCGAGCTCGTATCTGCCGCCACTGACGAGCGCGGCGTCACGACGCTGACGCTCAACCGGCCGGACAAGGGGAACGCCTATGTCCTCGCCATGATTCATCGGCTCATGGCGGAGATCGAGCGCTCAGGGGCGTCGCCGGAGGTCCGCGCCATCGTGCTGCGCGGCGCCGGCAAGCATTTCTGCGTCGGCGGCGATCTCGATGATCCGTTCGTCCATATCGGCACCGGCGCAGGGAACGAGGTGCTGATGCCGCATCTTGGTCTGGCCCTCGACGCCTGCCCCAAGCCCACCATCGCGCTCATCCACGGCGCCTGTTTCGGCGGCGGCTTTGCGCTGATGTCCTGCTGCGACGTCGTCCTCGCCGCCGAGGATTCCTTCTTTTCGCTGCCGGAGCT
>JAEULX010000162.1 GCA_016793685.1 Bradyrhizobiaceae bacterium | reverse complement strand
GCCTGGCTCTCGCGTTATCCGTCCGCGGACGGCTCGGTCCACCTCGAAGTCTTTCCCGCGGTGCCGGCCGAGTGGCGCAACGATCATCTCGCCGACCAGTGGCGCAAGGTGCGGACGGTGCGCCGCGTCGTCACCGGCGCGCGCGAGCTTGAGCGCGCAGCCAAGCGCATCGGCTCATCGCTCGAAGCGGATCCCTTCGTCTATGTCTCGAACGACGAGCTGTTCGCGGCGATGGTCGATATCGACCTCGCGGAAATTTGCATCACCTCCGCGGCGACGCTGGTCGAAGGCGAAGGCCCCGCCGACGCCTTCCGCCTGCCCGACGTTCCCGGCGTCGCTGTTGTCCCGCGGCTCGCGGAGGGAACGAAATGCGCCCGCTCATGGAAGATTTCGCTCCATGTGGGGGACGACCCGAAATATCCCGACGTCAGCCCGCGCGACGCCCAGGCCTTGCGCGAGCGCGATGCGCTCTATCCGCCCGAGGAATGAGCAGGCGAGCGGAATGACCACGGAATGAGCAGAACCCGCCGTCTCTCTTAAACGGGAGAGGGCGGGCGCGCGAAGGACGCCCGGGCGAGGGGCCTTTGCGATGCGGCCGCCACCCCCTCGCCCGGTGTCGCGGCGTTCGCCGCTCAACGATCCCCTATTCAGGGGTCCGGTGTGCTCGATGGAGGCGTCGTTGCCTGGGCTGCACGGTCGGCCCGTCGTTCTCGGCTTGCTGGTCGCGGCCGGCGTGGTCGCTCTCGACCAGGCCGTAAAGTTGTGGCTGTTGTTTGTGTTCAATCTGGAATTGCTGGCGCCGGTTCGCGTGACGCCGTTCCTCGACCTCGTCACCGTCTGGAACACCGGAATCAGCTACGGCCTGTTCCCGCAGAGCGGCAAGCTCGGTCAGTGGCTGCTGCTGGGGGTCAAGGCGATAGCCGCGGTATTGCTCTCGGCGTGGCTGGTTCGCGCCGAGAGCCGGCTGACGGCGGTCGCGCTCGGCCTGATCATCGGCGGGGCCATCGGCAACGCCATCGACCGGGCCCTTTACGGCGCGGTTTTCGACTTCATTCTGCTGCACATCACGACGCCGAATTTCACCTTCCGATGGTACGTATTCAATCTCGCCGATGTGGCGATCGTGGCCGGCGTGATCGGGCTGATCTACGAGGTCGTGTTCGGCCGCAACGCCGTAAAAGCGCCCTGATCCGAAGTATAAAAATAGGCCGGAATGGGTGATCCGCCGCAACTCGGCGTTGGTCCTCGACCGGGGGGAGTCATGTTTCAGAGAGTTCCGAGGCAAGGACTCGTACGTGCCGTCATGGCGTGCGTCCTTGCCGGCCTTGTCGTCGGCGCCACCGCGCTCGGCCCGGCGCGTGCCGAGGACGACGACGAACTGCCCGACGTGAAAATGTTGCGCGGGGTGTTGCGCGGCCTTGGGATGAAGAGCGGCGACGAGGCCCACATCGAATACCGCGAGCGGTCGCCTCTGGTGGTGCCGCCGAGCGCTGAACTGCCAGTTCCGGAGACTCCCGGCCTTGCCGAGCGCAATCCTCAATGGCCGGTCGATCCCGACTTGAAACAAAGGCAGGAGGTCGCCAAACGGAAGCAGAGGGCGGCCAACTGGGAAGACGAGGGGCGTGCGCTGACGCCGGCGGAACTCAACAAAGGGATACCGCGAGGCGGTCCGGCGCCAGGCCAGGGACCGCTGGCTGAAGAGGAGATGAGACAGTACAGCCCGTCCAAGCTCGGCTTTACCGGCTTCAATAACTGGCGCGAGCTCTTCGGCTTCCAGCACAAGGAAGAAACGCGCACGTTTGAACGCGAGCCGACGCGCACCGAGCTGACGCAGCCGCCGCCCGGCTATCTGACGCCGTCGTCGAGCCAGCCTTATGGAGTCGGCAAAGACACGACCGTATCGAAGCCGGCCGACCCGATGGAGCATGCCGTCGGCTCTCGCTAGACGCTGCTCGAAAGCCGGAGCGGCCAGCAGCACATTGGCAGATCGCGGCGGGCGCGTCCGTGCGTCCGCTGCGATGGATTCTTTAGGCCCTTGCGTGCGCGAAGCGTGCGGAGCGCGTGTCTCCGTTCGGCCCGCCGGCCACCGACAACGCGGCCAAACGTGACCGTTTTGTCATTTGAGGCGGCGCCGCTTTTCCGAAAGAATACTGGTCAGTAAACGACAAGCGAGGTTCGTCATGATGGTTCGTGCCATCTCCTGCGCCGCTGCGCTCGCCCTGGCCGTGATCATCGCGGCACAGCCGGTCGCAAGTCCGCGGGCCTATGCGCAGGATCCGAAGGTGAGCAATTTCAAGCTCGCCAATGGATTGGAGGTGGTCGTCATTCCCGACCACCGGGCGCCCGTCATTACGCACATGGTCTATTACAAGCTCGGCTCGGCCGACGAACCGCCCGGCAAGTCGGGCATCGCCCATTTCCTCGAGCACCTCATGTTCAAGGGCACGGAGAAGAATCCGGCCGGGCGTTTTTCGCAGGTGCTGGGGACGATCGGCGGCCAGGAGAATGCCTTCACCACGGCCGACTACACCGGATATTACCAGCGCGTCCCGCGCGAATATCTCGCCCAGGTGATGGATTATGAAGCCGACCGCATGACCGGTCTCGTCCTCACCGATGCCGTCGTGCTGCCCGAGCGCGACGTCGTGCTGGAAGAGTACAACATGCGCGTCGCCAACAGCCCGGAAGCGCGCCTCGGCGAACAGATGTCGGCTGCGCTCTACCTCAATCATCCCTACGGGCGGCCGGTGATCGGCTGGCACTCGGAGATCAAGAAGCTCAATCGCCAGGACGCGCTCGCGTTCTATCGGCGCTTTTACGCGCCGAACAATGCGATCGTGGTGATCGCCGGCGACGTCGCGCCGGATGAGGTGAAGGCGCTCGCCGAGAAGGCCTATGGCGCGGTTCCGCGGCGGGAGGACATCGAAACGCGCGCGCGGCCGGAAGAACCGCCGCCGGTCGCGGTGCGCAAGGTCGTGCTGGATGACCAGCGCGTCGCCCAGCCGAGCGTGCACCGGTACTATCTCGTGCCGCCGTATTCGACCGCCAAGGGCGACGAAGCGGAGGCCATCGACGTGCTGGCGCAGATTCTCGGCGCCGGCGCCAACAGCCGGATGTATCGCCAACTCGTCGTCGACAAGCGGCTCGCCACCAATGCCGGGGCCTCGTATCAGGGATCGGCGGTCGATGCGACCAAGCTCGCCCTCTATGCCACGCCGCAGCCCGGCGTCGCGTTGCCCGATCTCGAAAACGCGATCGACGCGGTCATCGGCGACATCGTCGCCAACGGCGTTGCCGCCGACGAGCTGGAGCGCGCCAAGACGCGCATGATCGCCGACGCCGTGTATGCGCAGGACAGCCAGGCGAGCATGGCGCGCTGGTTCGGCACCGCGCTCAGCACTGGTTCGACCGTGCAGGATGTCCTCACCTGGCCCGATCGGATCAAGAAAGTCACCGCCGCCGACGTGCAGGCCGCGGCAAAAACCTGGCTCGACAAGCGGCGGTCGGTCACCGGGTATCTCGTGAAGTCCCCGCCTGGGCCAGAGGAGAAACGCTCGTGAGCGGCTTTGCTTGGATCGGCGCCCGTCGCGCCTTGGCGCTGGCCGCCCTCGTTCTGACCCTGTCGGCGGGATTTGCGCTGCCGGCGTCGGCGACGAAAATCGAACGCATCGTCAGTCCGGGCGGCATCGAAGCGTGGCTGGTGCGCGAACCGTCGCAGCCGCTGGTGGCGATGGAATTCGCTTTCCGCGGCGGCTCGAGCCAGGACCCGGCCGACAAGCCCGGCGTCGCCCACATGCTCACGACGCTGCTCGACGAGGGCGCGGGCGATCTCGACTCGCGCGCCTTCAGCGAGCGCTTGGAGGACAAGGCGATCGAACTCAAGTTCGTCGCCGGCCGCGACACGATCACCGGTTCGCTGCGCACGCTCGTCGACCATCGCGACGAAGCCTTCGGCTTGTTGAAACTCGCGCTCACGTCCCCGCGCTTCGATCCCGAGGCGGTCGAGCGCATGCGCGCGGCGATTCTCTCCGAACTGCGCCGCCAGAGCACGCAGCCGTCCGAACTTGCCGACCGGCAATGGTGGGAGACCGCGTTTCCCGGACATCCGTATGGCCACGCCGTCCAGGGGACGATTGCGAGCGTCGAGGGGATCGACGCCGCCGATCTCAGGGCCTATGTCGGTCGCATCTTGGCGCGCGACAATCTCAAGATCGGGATCGTCGGCGATATCGATGCGGAGACGGCGGGCCGCCTGATCGATTCGGTTTTCGGCGCGCTCCCGGCGCAGGCCCAACTCACGCCGGTGCCGTATGCCGAGCCGCAGGCGCTCGGCAAGCGCGTCCCGGTGAATCTCGATGTTCCGCAGGCTTCGCTGATGCTCGGCGGAAAAGGATTGGCGCGCCGCGACCCCGACTATATGGCGGCCTACCTCGTCAATCATATTCTCGGCGGCGGCAGCTTCACCTCGCGGCTTTATCATGAGGTGCGGGAAAAGCGCGGGCTCGCCTATTCGGTGTTCTCGATGCTGTTTCCGCTCCAGCACACCGCGGCCTTCTTCGTGGTGACGGGAACGCGGGCCGACCGCGCGAACGAAACGATCGAGGTGATCGAAAACGAGGTGCGCCGCATCGCCCAGGAAGGGCCGACGGCGGAAGAACTCGCCAAGGCGAAATCGTACGTCAAAGGCTCCTATGCGCTGGCGTTCGACACCTCGCCGAAGATCGCGAACCAGCTCGTGCAAATCCAGCTCGACGATTTGGGGATCGACTATGTCGACCGGCGCATCGCGATGATCGACGCGGTGACCGTCGAGCACGCCAAGCGCGTGGCGCAGCGCCTTCTCGGCGGCGGGCTCTTGGTGACGGACGCCGGCCCTATGCGGGGCGCTGTCGACAAGACCCCGGCCGTACGTTAGGTGCTGGTCCCGGAAGGCGTGGGGCCGTGCGATAAGGACGGGCGATTCTCTGCGCTCGAACGATCGCCCGGCTTGCCCGCCCAGGGCGAATTCTGTCCGGCGGAGCAGAATTTGCTGTGGTTGCCATGGGGCTGCATGTCCGCGGCGCCGGCGCCCATTCCGGCGGAAATAGAACGGCCATGATTCGGATCACCGACACGATCGCGATCGGCGAGGACGAAATCGCCGAACGCTTCATTCGTGCCGCCGGCCCCGGCGGGCAGAACGTCAACAAGGTCGCGTCCGCGGTGCAGTTGCGCTTCGACGTGCGGCATTCGCCGCGGCTGCCGGAGGACGTGCGCGCGCGCTTGATGCGCCTCGCCGGCCGCCGGTTGACGCAAGACGGCGTGCTGGTGATCACGGCGCAGCGGTTCCGGACGCAGGAACGGAACCGGGACGATGCGATCGCGCGACTGGTTGAGCTGATCCAGCAGGCCGCCGTCCGCCCGATCCCGCGGCGCCCGACGCGGCCGACGGCCGGATCGCGCGAGCGCCGCCTCACCGCGAAGAAACGCCGTTCCGGCGTCAAGTCGATGCGCGGCGGGCAATTCGACGAGTAACCGCCTTCGCTGGTTCTTCTATGGCGAACCGGTTATCGCGGCGTCGGAACGGGCTCCGAGATTTGCGGCGATCGCCAGCAATTTCGGCGTTTGCGCATGGATCTCGGCGCGCACCGCGCGGTCGAGCCGGTTGAACCAGCCCCACGGGATGGAGGACGCGCCGTAGGTGGCGCCGGCCAGCATGCCCGCCAGCGCTCCGGTCGTGTCGGCGTCGCCGCCCTGGTTGACGGTCAGCACGACGCACTCGGCGAAAGAGGCGGTATTGAAATAGAAGTGCAGCACCGTCTGCAGGGTGTCGACGACGTAGGCCGACGAGAGCCCGCGATAGGGGGCGAACCGAAACACGCGGTGCTCGGCGACAAGCGCGTCGGCGATGGCGCGGGCGTCCTTGGTCTCGCCCGCGAGCAGCGCATGCATCATGCGCACGAGCGCGAGCGCTGCGGCATCCGACAGCGGATGATGGTGCGTGACGTGGCATTGGGCGGGAGACCATATCGCCGCCGTCTCCGGATGGCCGAGCGTCGCGAGCGCGAGCGGCAGCACCCGCATGGCCGCGCCGTTGCCGGCATCCCCCTCGAAATAGGGGGCGGAGATGCTGCCTTCGGTCAGATAGCGGCGGATGCCGCGCCGGCAGGTGTTGCCGACGTCGATCGGCCCCTTTTTCAGCCAGGCGGCGAATTCCTCGCATAGATCGCGCGGGTCGAGGCCGCCGCGGCGGATCAGGGAGCGGCCGAGCGCGAGCGCCATCTCGGTGTCGTCGGTGACCTTGCCCGCCGCGAGCTTGAGCCAGCCGCCGCCGACCATCCGGTCATGGACGCCGTAGCGGGCGGCGATCTCGCCCTTGGTCATGAACTCGACGGTCGCCCCCAGCGCATCGCCGATGGCGAGGCCCAGATAGGCGCCGAGTGCGCGGTCATTGAGCGTCAGCGCGCCCATGGTGGGTGTGTTCTCTCGCCCCGAGCGGGCAGGGTGGCTCGTGCAGAGCGAGCGACCGGGTGAGCGGCTTGTCGCGAATGCTACGCGCGCGAAGTCCTGTCGCCCTGTCAGGCCCGGAATTCGCCCGCGCTCACGCCTGTCACTCTCTCCCCCTGGGGAGAAGCAAATGTGATGCCGATTTGCTGCCGCGCGGGCGTCTGCGCCGATTATCGGCGGGCGCCGTCAGGCATAGCTCGCGGTGACGAGATAATCGCCGCCGATCACCAGGTATTCGCCCTCCCCCTTGAGGGGGTGCACGGAGAGCAGGGTGTTGAAGAACGCGATCTTGGTCAGCGGCACCCGGGC
>JAEULX010000161.1 GCA_016793685.1 Bradyrhizobiaceae bacterium | reverse complement strand
CAACGGCATCGACTACGAACCCGAGCAGAGCCTTGCGCGGGTGTGCGAGCTTGCGATCGAAGCGCAGGTCTATCGCGACTGCGTCGGCTATTACCCGTTCGTGCTGGGAGCGCAGCCGGCGCGGCTGATCGACCTCGCTGCATTCTACGCCGCTATCGCCAACGAAGGCGTCCGCCCCTCCCCTTACGCCATCGAGTCGATCGACCAGGGAGGCAAGATCGCGTTCCGGCATAAGCCGGAGCTGAAAACCCTCGCCGAGGGCGACCGCGTCGCCTTTGTCCAGCTCAAGAGCATGCTTCAGGGCGTGCTTGCCCGGGGAACGGCGCGGGCGGCCAAGGACCTGTCGCCCTACGTGGGCGGCAAGACGGGAACGAGCGACGGCGAGAACGACGCCTGGTTCGTCGGCTTTTCCAACGACGTCACGATCGGCGTCTGGGTCGGCTACGACAATGCGGACGGCAAGCGGCAGACGCTCGGCAACAGCCAAACCGGCGCCAAGGCGGCGCTGCCGATTTTCACGGCGGTCATGAACGATGTCTGGGCGAATTACGCCAAGAAGACGCCGCTTTCGCCGCCCTCACCGGCCGCGCAGCGCCAACTCATCGCGTTGCCGATCGACTTGCGCAGCGGCAACCGCGTGGCGGCGCAAACCCCCGGCGCCTTCACCGAGTACTTTCGTCTCGATCGCACCGGCAGCCTCACCGAGACCCAGCACAACCTCGTCTCCGAAGCGGAGGTCGCGACCTACATCTACCGTGAACCCGGCGATGGCGAAGCGTACTACGGGTACGATGGCTACGGCCGTTCCAATTCTTACGGCTACGGCTACGGAAACGGGGGATATGGTTACGAACGTCGCTACTATCAGCCGCAATACCAGTATCAATACCCGGGGCAGCAACAATACCGCCAGTACTACCGGCAGGCGAACCCGTTCAGCGGCCTGTTCGGCAATTCCGGTCGCGCGCCCGAGCCGCGTTATCGCGATTACGGGGTGCGTGAGCGCTACCCGCCCCAGCGCGTAGACCCGCAATTCCCCTTCTCCGATCGCGAGCGCTACTAGTGAGCCCTCTCCGACTGCTTACACTGCACACGGCGGCCATGCTGGTGGCGTTGTTTGCCGCCTCGGCACCGATGGCGCAGGAGTTCCACCTCGAAGAGGTCGGATCCATCGCCGCGATCGCGCCGGACAAGCTGAAGCCCAAGACGATCTATTTCAGCGACTATCGCAACGACCAGCTCACCGACGCCAAGAGCGGGCTGATCCGCTTCGCCGATTGGGCCAAGGCAAAGCCGCTGCAGAAACAGCTTCTGAGCCCCTATCCGGGATACGAAGAGCCGAACGTCACGGCGACGATCGGCGGGAAGAGCAAAGCGCTCAAGCGCCGCCTCCACGTCTATGTCATCGAAGCGCGTTACGAGATCGCGCGCGCGCCGAACGCCATCGACCTCAGCCGCTACGTGAGCCTCGCCTTCCTCGAGCAGATGGACCCGGCGATCAAGCATCAGCCGATCAGCGCCGACGCCGTCACCCCGAATAAGGACACGCGCCTCGCGAACAGACACCCGGCCCGGCGCTGGTGCGAAAGCGCGGTCACCGTCATCTGCATCAAGTCGCGTTACGAATTCGAAGGCAAACTTCCCGCCGCAATCTCGCTGCTCAACAAGCTGCGCGAGAGCGGCAAGCAGATTGCGCCCTTCATAGAATTCGAGAGCGAGTTGCGGATCATCCCCGCGGCGGCGATCGACCAGGCGGGGCTGACCGAGCTGAGCGGGATCGACTCCCCGATTACGGCGGCGCTGGAGCAGAACATCGTCCACGTCAACGAAGTGATGCAGTTCGGCAAGTTCCTGGTCCTGCTGCAGGCGAAGCCGGCCGATCCGGGCCAGACCATCGTGACCACCTTCATCACCCTCGCGGTCGAGTCCGATCTCTTTGAAAAACGTAAGGAATATGAGAACGTTCCGGTGCTGCGCAACATGGTGCCGGCGCAGATTCTCGCGGGCAACAGCTCGTTCAACACCGGGAACTCGATCAGCGCCGGCCTTCCCGTCTATGCGCGCAACCGGATCAAGGCGATGGCGGCGATCCTCAGTCGCGAATAGTTCCAGGCTGCAGCCTTGGGCGGACGCCGGCTGTTGTCAGGCCACTGCTCTATCCCCATCTGTTAAAATCGAAAGAAGGCACGGGGCTCGTGCGCGGCCGGCCGGCTCGGCTCGGCCACGAATTTTTGTAACTCCACTCTGTGACTCTACTCGGAGATGCCAATGTCATCGCTGAGCGACTGGAGAGTGCCGGTTTCGGTGCAGCCGAGGCCCGATGACTACGATTACGACCTCGACGCCGCGCTGAACTCGATCGTTGCCATCCGTGCGCAAATTCCGCACGACGCATTCACGGCGGGCGTGCTCGGTACCGAACGCGCGGGCCACGGCGTTCTCGTTCGCGCGAACGGGCTGGTGCTGACCATCGGCTACCTCATCACCGAGGCGGAGACGGTATGGCTGCAAACCAACACCGGGCAAATCGTGGCCGGCCACGCGCTCGCCTACGACCATGAAACCGGCTTCGGCCTTGTGCAGGCGCTCGGCTCCCTCGAGGTGCCGCCGCTGCCGCTCGGCCATTCGAGCGATGCGTCGGTCGGCGAATACGTCGTGGTCGGCGGCGCCGGCGGCCGCCAGCGTTCGGTCGCCGCGCGGATCGTCGCGCGGCAGGAATTCGCCGGCTACTGGGAGTACGTGCTCGACGATGCGATTTCCACGACGCCCGCCCATCCCCATTGGGGTGGCGCGGCCTTGCTCGGACCCAAGGGCGATCTTCTGGGGATCGGATCGCTCCAGCTCGAGCAACGGCGCGCGCCGGACGTCGTTCAGCATATCAACATGATCGTGCCGATCGATGTGCTGAAACCCGTGCTCAACGATCTTCTCACGCAGGGGCGGCCCAACCGGCCGCCGCGACCCTGGCTCGGACTCTACGCAGCGGAAATCGAGGACCGGGTCGTCATTGTCGGACTGGCTGAGGGCGGGCCGGCGCAACGGGCCGACTTGCGCCAGGGCGACATTGTGCTCGGCGTCGCCGGGCTGTCGGTCGTGACGCTGCTGGCGCTGTTCCGCCGCATCTGGTCGCTGGGTGCGGCCGGCATCGAGGTGCCTTTCACCGTGCTCCGCGACGGTGAGACGATCGAGGTCCGGATCGCATCCGGGGACCGCAACGCCTTTCTGAAGAAGCCGCGCCTGCACTGACGAAGAATTGCCGCGCCCGGCTTACGGGGCCGTTCCATCGTTCGGTGGGATCAACACGCCGCGCCGCTTCAGCGCGCCGGCATGCGCCGCCGTGAACACCTCGTTGATCTCGTCGAGCCAGTGCTTTTCGATGAATTCGGTCACCTTGATCCGGCCGTTCAGCACGAGTTCGAGCGCCTGCGGATAAAGCTCGGGCGGACAGCCCGCATTCTCCACCGCCCGCGCGCGGAAATGCATCAGATTGGGATCGCGGATTTCGACCCGGTCCATGCTGCAGCCGACCACGGCGACGATGGCGCGCTGCGTGACGAGCTGATAGGCGGCATCGCGTCCGGCCCGGCTGCCGGAACACTCGAGGATGATCCACCCGTTCTGGGGAAGGCCGCGCTGTTCCGCGAACGCCGCAATCGCCTCTTTCAGCTCGGCCGGCGTCTTTCCGCACGCGTTCAATGTGAGCGCGCAACGCTTTTCGATCACCGCAAGCTTGTCGGCATTGATGTCGATTCCCACCACCGTTGCGCCGAAGGTCCCGGCGATCTGCGCGGCATAGCCGCCGACGCCGCCGACGCCATTGACGACGACGAGGTCGCCCTCGCCCACCCCCGTCTCCACGACCGCGTGAAACGAGGCCGTCGCCGCATCGGCGATCACGGCAAGATCGGCAAGGCCGATACCGGTCGCGGCGAGCCGCGCCTCGTCGACCTCGCACAGCCCATGCGCCGGCACGACGATATGCGTGGCGAACCCGCCGTGAATGTCGTTGCCGGGCATTTTCCGATTCGGGCAGATCGCCGCCAGGCCGCGCCGGCACGGATCGCAATGCCCGCAGGGAATGAGCGCCGGCACCACCACGGCGCGGTCCACCCACCACAAGGCGTTGTCGCCGGCTTCGATCACATGGCCGCTGATTTCGTGCCCGAGGGTCAGCGGCAGCCCGTGCCGGGTGGGGACATCGTCGTAATAGAAGCTGAGATCGGTGCGGCAGACGCCGCAGCCGGCGATCTCGATCAGAACTTCGTCAGGCCCCGGGGAAAGCGTGTCGATGGGCATGCACACGAAGGGCTCGCCCTTGCCCGTCATGACCCAGCGAACCGGCGTTGCTCCCATGCGCGCCCTCCCCGGCGACCACTCATCGTGTTGTGTTGATTTTTATTCTCGCGCGTTGGGCGGATTTTCCAAGCCCTGTCCCGCATTCGCCTTGACGCAGAGCAAGGACGGGCGAAAATAGCATTCGCGTACTGAATTGCTCCTCCTTCGGCGCATCGTCCTGCACGAACCTATGTCCTGCCCATCGCAGATGCCGTGAGAAGTGCTATGAGTCCTCGCGGGGGACCTCTTCGCTGCGACCAATACGAAACGAGAATGAAGAGCTTCGATGAGGCATTCCGCGCGAACCTGCGCGATCTCCTGGTGTGGCGTCGCGACGTGCGCCGGTTTCGGAACGAGCCGCTGCCCGACGGCGCGCTCGAACGCCTGATCGAAACGGCGTGCCTCGCTCCATCGGTGGGCCTAAGCCAACCCTGGCGCTTCGTGATCGTCGACGATCCGGCGCGACGCCAAGCGGTCATCGAGGACTTCACCGCATGCAATGCCGACGCGCTCACCGCCTATGCGGGCGAGCGCGCGGCACGCTACGCGACGCTCAAGCTCGCGGGTCTCAAGGAGGCGCCGGGCCATCTGGCCGTGTTCGCCGACCGCGGAACCGAGCAAGGTCACGGGCTCGGACGGCGGACGATGCCGGAGATGATCGAGTATTCGGTTGTCACCGCCGTCTACACGCTGTGGCTTGCGGCGCGCGCCGAGGAAATCGGCATGGGCTGGGTTTCGATCCTCGATCCCGCGCACATTCGCCGCATCCTCGACGTGCCCGAGGGGTGGCGCTTCATCGGCTATTTCTGTCTCGGCTACCCGCAAGCGGAAAGCGACGCTCCGGAACTGGAGCGCGCGGGATGGGAGAAACGCTCGTGTGCGCAGACCTTCATTTACCGGCGTTGAGCCGGCGCCGACGCAGCGCCGAGCCCGCGCCTGCGCAGTCCCTCCCGCGACGCGACCGAATTGCGTCCGACCGAATTGCGCTGGACCGAAGCGCCCACAACCCACCGATTGATTGAGCGCCGTGAGCCGCAAACCTCTGCTTTCGAGCGCGGTCATCGTGCTCGTCGTGGGCTTCCTGGTCCTGTTCATCGGCGGCGGCGCGCGCTTTGCCATCGGCCTGACGCTGAAATCCGTGGTCGAGGACTTCGGCTGGGGGCGCACGCAACTCGGCGTCGCGGTGGCCTTGTTCCAGTTCGTGTCCGCCATCTGCATGTATATCGCAGGCACGATGGCCGATCGCACGAGTCCGCGGCTGGTTCTCGGCGGCGGACTGGTCATCGCCGGGATCGGCATCGGCCTGATGAGCCTCATCGCCGCGCCCTGGCATGCGCTTCTGCTCTACGGCGTGGTGTTCGCAATCGGCAACGGCGTCGCCTCCCTCATTCCGGTCAGCGTGATGGTGACGCGAAGCTTCCCGCAGCGCATCGGGCTCGCCAATGCGGTGGTCATGTCGGGGATGAGCGTCGGCCAGCTCGTCATGATCGCCGCATTGGCGGCCGTG
>JAEULX010000153.1 GCA_016793685.1 Bradyrhizobiaceae bacterium | reverse complement strand
TCACCGAGATCAACGTCACCTCGCCCACCGGCATCCGCGCGATCAAGAACCTCGGCGGCCATGACATCGCGGCGATGATCTGGGACAAGATCGAAGCGCGGCGGTAGGCAGAGTCTCCAGCGACGTTAATTCACCGACGATGCGCCTCCGCGAGATTGGCCGATCGGCGCGCACTTCTCGCTGAGATCTATATCTTACGGCTTCTTGTCCGCCGCTTTCTCCGCCTTCAGCTTTTCGATCGCCGCCTTGATCGGACCGAACGGGCCGTATTTGTGCTGCTGCTCGGAAAAGCCGTCGGCGTAGGGGCCGTAGGGCGTGTCGATGGGCTTGAGCAGCCGGTCGGGAAAATCGTTTTCCAGCCCCGCCTTCTTCGGGCGCGCCTGCGACACGACATAGGCGGCGACATCCCAGGCGTCCTCGACCGAAAGCTGCGGGTTCAGGTAGTCGGCGCCGTGCGGCATGTTGTAGTGCACGAAGTTGGCGATGGTGATCAGCCGGTTCATGCCGGCGCCCTCGTTGAAGCTGCCCGGTCCCCAGATCGGCGGGACGAGATAGCCGAGATCGGTGATCGCGCCACTGCGGGGAATTCCGGCGCCGGCGCCGCCATGGCAGTAGAGGCAGGCCCGGGCATAGACCACCTTGCCGCGTTCGGGGTCGGCGGCGCGATCGAGCCAGGGCATGTTGCCGGACCCGTAGCCGGAGAGCTTTTCGTCCGCCGGCAGGCCGGTCGACAGAAACTTGATGTAGGCGACCAGGGCCTGCATCTCGGCGGAGTTTTCCGGCAGCGGGCGGCCGTTCATGCTGCGGGTCATGCAGCTGTCGAGGCGATCGTCGAGCGAGGCTTCCGCGCCGCGGCGGGCGCTGTATGCGGGGAAATCGTCGGTCAGCCCGTACACCGGCAATCCGAATTTTTTCGTGCCCGCCTGCAAATGGCAGTTGGCGCAGGCGAGGCTGTTGCCGGCATAGCGCTTGGCCGGATCGGCCACGTCCGGGCCGATATGCGCATAGGTCGCGGTGAACAGGTCGCGGCCCCGCCGCACCGCTTGCCCGAAGGCGTCGTCCGGCAACGCGCCCACCTCGGGCGGCGTCCAGGTGCGGTCGACCTTCGGCGGCTCCTGGGCCGGTGCGTTCTGGGCAAAGCCGGGCATCGAAGGCGCGACGGCCGACAGGCATGCGACGACGGCGGCCACCGGCGGCCCGCTACGCCAGCGGCGAATGGAGGCAAAGCGCAGCGGCGGGGAAGCCGAAATCTGGCGGGCGCGATGCATGGGGTTCTCCTCCGGCGAAGAGCGCGGCAGCACTGTAACGGGAAGGACCTGCGAGTAAAATGGCCGCAGAAGAGCAGGTCGTTTCTCCCTGCCAAACGCCGACGTTCACTAATCGTTCTTGCCAACGCGACTGCATTCGGTTAGCATTGCCCGTCTTGGTTGGGGGCGGCGCATGGTCCAGCGGGTATCGACGGTCGCGTTCGAGGGGATCGAGGCGCGCGCCGTCGACGTGCAGGTCCAGGTCGCGCCCGGCCTTCCCGCCTTTCATGTGGTCGGGCTGCCGGACAAGGCGGTGTCGGAGGCGCGCGAACGCGTGCGCGCGGCGCTGACCGCATCGGGCCTGGCGCTGCCGGCCCGCCGCATCATCGTCAATCTCGCGCCCGCCGACCTGCCCAAGGAGGGCAGCCATTACGACCTGCCGATCGCGCTCGGCCTGATGGCGGCGATCGGGGCGATCCCGCCCGACGCCGTCGAAGGTCACACCGTGCTGGGCGAACTCGGGCTGGACGGCTCGATTGCCCCGGTTGCCGGCGTGCTGCCGGCGGCGATCGGGGCGAATGCGCGCGGGGAAGCGCTGATCTGCCCTTACGCCTGCGGGCCGGAAGCCGCCTGGGCAAGCCCGGACATGGAGATCGTCGCCCCTGCCTCGCTGATCCAGCTTGCCAACCATTTCAAGGGCACGCAGGTGCTGTCGCGCCCGCAGCCGCGCATCCGCGAGACGCAAGGGCCGGCCCTCGACCTCAAGGACATCAAGGGCCAGGAATCGGGCAAGCGCGCCCTCGAGGTCGCCGCGGCCGGCGGGCACAATCTCCTGATGGTCGGCCCCCCGGGCGCGGGCAAGTCGATGCTGGCCGCGCGGCTGCCCTCGATCCTGCCGCCGCTCTCCCCGCCGGAACTCCTCGAAGTGTCGATGATCGCCTCGGTCGCGGGCGAAATCGAGGGCGGCGGCCTGACCGACCGGAGGCCGTTCCGCAGCCCGCACCATTCCGCTAGCATGGCGGCGCTGGTGGGCGGGGGATTGCGCGCGCGGCCGGGCGAGATCTCGCTCGCCCATAACGGGGTCCTGTTTCTCGACGAATTGCCGGAGTTCGATCCGCGCGTGCTCGACGCGCTGCGCCAGCCCCTGGAGGGCGGCGAGGTCGCGATCGCGCGCGCCAATCACCGCGTCACCTATCCGGCGCGCTTCATGCTGGTCGCGGCGATGAACCCCTGCCGCTGCGGCCGGGCGAGCGAGCCGGGCTACGCCTGCCGCCGCGGCCCCGTCGCGCGCTGCGCTGCCGACTACCAGGCGCGCCTGTCGGGCCCCCTGCTCGACCGCATCGATCTGCATATCGACATCCCGGCGGTCACCGCCGCGGACCTGACCCTGCCGCCCCCGGCGGAGGGCAGCCGCGAGGCTGCGGCGCGCGTCGCCCAGGCGCGCGGCCGCCAGGCACGCCGTTACGCGTCTCTCGGCTTCCCGCATGTCCGCACCAACGCGGCGGCGCAAGGGGCGCTGCTGGAGGAGGTCGCGAAGCTGGACAGCGCCGGGCTCAAGCTCATTCGCGACGCCGCCGAGGCGATGCGGCTGTCGGCGCGCGGCTATCATCGCGTGCTGCGCATCGCCCGCACGCTCGCCGACCTCGACGACAGCGACAAGGTCGCCCGCATCCACCTCGCCGAAGCGCTGTCCTACCGCCTCATCGTCGACGACGTCCGGCGGGCGGCCTGACGCCGGGCAGACAGTCCCGCTCGAGCTGGTTCCCGGGCCGTCCCGCGTTAGGGTCCCCTGCAGCGGAATCGCCACATCGGGTCTATATTTTTGTTGCGACGTCAGCCCCCGGCGCGGAAAAATCTTGCCGGGAAATTTCCTTTCTGGCCCTATTGTCACAAAACCGTGCCCGCCAGATTGCATTTAGTGATAAGGCTGGGCGAGCGGCGTTTTCCAAGCGCAATTGCGTGGGCGGGAAACTGCCGTGTATCGCCGCGCCGGGAGCCACAGATGCACACCCGCGTCAGCGATAGTCCGCCACGCCGTCTCTTGGACCGGTTTCGTGAACATCCGATGCTGGCCGGCATGCCGCGGCTCGTTCCCGCGCTGAAAGCCTATGGCGGGCTTCGCGTCTCCGACCCGCGGCTCAGCCGCACGGGCGAAAGCCTCGGGCGGATCGGCGCGCTCGAAGTCCGCCTCGCCCATCGGGCGGCGGAAATCCGCCGGGCGCAGCGCCTGCGCTTCGACGTGTTCTATCAGGAGATGTCGGCGGTCGCCGACGCCGCCACGCTGATCGCGCGCCGCGATGTCGATCCGTATGACGCGATGTGCGATCACCTCCTCGTCCTTGACCATAGCCGCCCGGCCAAGCCTGGCGTCCCCGCCGTGGTCGGCACTTATCGGCTATTGCGCCAGGAGATCGCCGAGCGGTGCGGCGGCTTCTACAGCGCCGGGGAATTCGAGATCAGGCCGCTGGTCGCACGGCATCGCGGATTGCGCTTTCTCGAGCTCGGCCGTTCCTGCGTGCTTCCCGCCTATCGCAACAAACGCACGGTCGAACTGCTCTGGCACGGGATCTGGACCTACGTCCTGCGTCACAAGGTCGATGTGATGATCGGCTGCGCGAGCCTTGAAGGAACGCAGCCGGACGCGCTGAGCCTGCCGCTCTCGTTCCTCCATCACTACGCGCGCGCGCCGGAGGAATGGCGGGTGCGCGCCCTGCCGCACCGCTACCGCACGCTCGACCGGCTGCCGCAGGAGGCGGTCGACCCCAAGGCCGCGTTGCACCGCCTGCCGCCGCTGATCAAGGGCTATCTGCGGCTCGGGGCGTTCGTCGGCGACGGCGCCGTGATCGACTATCAGTTCGGCACGACCGACATTCTGATCGTGCTGCCGGTCGCCGCGATCAACCTGCGCTACATCGACCATTTCGGCCCGGCGGCCGAGCGCCACGCGGCCTGAACCGCGGTCCGGCGGCGCATACGCTCGGGGAGCGCGCGCCGCGACCAGCGCATCTGCTCGCCCCTTTTCCTGCGCGCATCATCCTTCGTTCTTTGGAAGCCTTGCACCCGCCTGGCTCTTCTGTTTTTCGTTCGACATTGTTGAAATGGGCTGCCATTCAGAACTCGGACCATCGCTCCCGGAAATTCTTGGTGACCGGCCCCGAACCGGGATAGACAATACGGCCACGTGGCGAGAGCCCATCGCGTTCATTCGTAGGAGAACCCATGATCAAGATCGTACTGCTGCGCCACGGCGAAAGCATCTGGAACAAGGAAAACCTCTTCACGGGCTGGTATGACGTCGATCTCTCCGAGCAGGGCAAGGCCGAGGCGAAGCGGGCCGGCGAGTTGCTCAAGGCCGAGGGATTCACGTTCGATATCGCCTTCACCTCGATGCTCAAGCGGGCGAATCGCACGCTGTGGCTTGCGCTCGACGAGCTCGACCTGCTTTGGATTCCGGTCGAGCATTCATGGCGGCTCAACGAGCGGCACTACGGCGCGCTCCAGGGGCTGAACAAGGCGCAGACCGCGGCGAAATATGGTGACGACCAGGTTCTCGTGTGGCGGCGCAGCTATGACATACCCCCGCCGCCGCTGGAGGAGTCCGATCCGCGCTATCCCGGCAACGATCCGCGCTACAAGGGCTTGAGCAAGGCCGAGCTGCCGCTGACCGAATGTCTCAAGGACACGGTTGCGCGGTTCATCCCCTACTGGCACGACGCCATCGTGCCGGCCATCAAGAGCGGCAAGAAGGTGATCATCGCCGCCCACGGCAACAGCCTGCGGGCGCTGGTCAAGTATCTCGACGACATCTCGGACAAGGATATCGTCGGGCTGAACATTCCGACCGGCGTGCCCCTGGTCTACGAGCTCGACGACAATCTCAAGCCGATCAAGCACTATTACCTGGGCGATGCCGATGAAATTGCCAAGAAAGCGGCGGCGGTCGCAGCCCAGGGCAAGGCGAAATAGGATTCAGCGAGGAAGTCCGCAACGGCTCGCGCGGATGCTGCAGCAGCAATCCGCGCTCTGACGGAAGATCCACCCCACAGCCACAAGTCCTTTTGCCATTTCCGCACGCCGGCTCGTCCGCTTGCAGCGCGCTGCCGGCGTGCGCGGATCAGGCTCGCCTGCCGCGCGAAAGCGCGGCGGCGGCCGAGGGGATTCCCCAATTAAACCGGCGGAGCGAGCGGCGCGGGCTTTTGATCAGAAGCTCGTCAATCCCAGCACGTCGGCCATGGAATAGAGGCCGGGCTTTTGCGAGCGCGCCCAGAGCGCGGCTTTCAGCGCGCCGCGGGCGAAGATCATGCGATCCTCGGCCTTGTGCGCGAGTTCGATCCGCTCCGCAGGGCCGGCGAAGATGACCGTGTGCTCGCCCACGACCGTGCCGCCGCGCAGCGCGGCAAAGCCGATGTCGCCCGGCCGGCGCGCCCCGGTATGGCCGTCGCGCGCGCGCACCGAATGGGTCGACAGATCGATGCCGCGCCCTTCCGCCGCGGCGCGGCCGAACATCAGCGCGGTGCCGGAGGGGGCGTCGATCTTCTTGTTGTGGTGCATCTCGATGACCTCAACGTCGAACTCGTCATCGAGCGTGCGCGCGACCCGCTTGACCAGTGCGGCAAGCAGATTGACGCCGAGGCTCATGTTGCCGGACTTGACGATCACCGAATGCGCGGCGGCCGCGGCGATCGCCTTGTCCTGCTCGGCGGAAAGCCCGGTCGTGCCGATCACGTGGACGAGACCCTTGCCGGCGATGCGCTCGGCAAGCGCCACGGTCGCCGCCGGAATGGTGAAATCGACGACCCCATCCGCGCGGTCGAGCAGCGGCGCGACGTCGCCGGCGACCGCGACGCCGTTGGCGCCAAGCCCCGCAAGCTCTCCTGCATCGCGCCCGATCACCGGCGAGCCCGACGCCTCGATTGCGCCCGCGAGCGTCACACCGCTCGCCGCGGCGATGGCCTGGATGAGCGTGCGCCCCATCCGCCCGCCGGCGCCCGCCACGATCAGCCGCATGTCAGCCATGAGATCCCCTGTTATTGCGCGCGGGTATAGCGGGGCCGCGTCAAGATGGGAAGCCGGCGCATCCTGGAGCCTTTTCCGGCGACATGCGCGTCACCGGCCGTTTTCACGGCTGCGGACCGGCATAGCCCTCGATGATGACGAGGTCGACCTCGCAACCGCGCTTGAGGAAGTGCGACGCCGCCTGGTATTCCGGCGAATTGGCGCAGTCGAGCGCCGCCTGGAAGCTCGGGAATTCGATCACGACGTTATGCGGCCGCGGTGCGCCCAACACGTTTTCCGTGCGGCCGCCGCGAACGATGAATTTGCCGCCATATTTGGCGAAGGGCAGCACGTTGCGCTTGCGATACTCGTCGTAGTCGGCCTGGTTGTTCACCGTCACCCGCGCAATCCAGTAGCCTTTCGGCGCCATTGCCTTGCCTCACCCGTTTGCCGCTGCGGCGATGTCGGCGATGATCGCGGTGGCCGCGGCGCGCGGATCGGCCGCCGCAAGGATCGGCCGCCCGACGACGAGATAGTCGGCGCCCGCGGCGATCGC
>JAEULX010000106.1 GCA_016793685.1 Bradyrhizobiaceae bacterium | reverse complement strand
TGGGTGGGCGTCAACGGTCCCGCCCCTTCCTGCCGCCACATCGTATCGGGGCCCGGCACCGCCAGTTTTTGTCCCGCGCCGCCCACCCAGCCGAATTCGGCATAGAACGGGTGCGGCGTTCCCGAGGGCGCCAACAGCACGATCGCCGGCGAGTGGGGATCGACGGTTTCGCGGTAGCGCGTCAGCGCGACATCATCGATGCGCGCCCCCCTGAGCGAGATCGATCCCTTGATGTCCGGCGTGGTGATGGCGACGCGTTCGCCTGCCGCGAGCGCGGCGGCAACCGATTGTGGCCCGGAGGGCGCGGGTGCCGTGCCAGGCGCAGGCGCCGTGCCGGGCGTCGGCGCCGTGCCGGGCGCAGACGCCGTGCCGGGCGCGGGCGCGCCTCCCGGCCCGGGTTGCGCTGGCTGCGCCGGGGAGGGCTGGGTCTGTTGCTGCGTCTGCTGCTGCTGGCGCTGCAACGCCTCCTGGCGTTGCTTCTCCATTTGCGGCAGCCCGAAAAAGTACTGCCAAAGCAGCAGAACGGCCCCCGACAACACGATGGCCAGTATTGTGTTCTTGTGTTCGCTCATTGCGTGCTCTCGCCGGAGGGCGGCTCGGTTGTTTGCTTCGGTGCGGGTTTGGGCGGCCTCTTTTCGGCGCGCCGTCCGCGGTGCACGCGAGCCAAGGCGCCGAGAAAGTCCGCGCATAGCCGGTCGAACGGCAAATTGAGGGAGGCACGCCGTCCGATCAGTACGTAGTCCCTGCCGGAATACAGCCGCCCCGCGGCCGAAAGCCGCACGATTTCGCGCAGCCTCCGGCGAACCCGGTTGCGTTCGACCGCGGTGCCGACTTTCCTCGACACAGTAAAGCCGACCCGCGGCGGGCCGGCGTCGTCGCGCTCACGCGTTTGCAGAACGAAGCCCGTCGCCGGAGCCTTCGTTCCCGCGGCGGCGGCGAGGAAGTCCGCCCGCTGCTTCAACCGCTGCATGGAACCGAGGCCCGGCCGGCATCGGCGCCGTCACGCGCTGAGCCGCTTGCGGCCCCGCGCGCGGCGAGCGTTGATGACCTTGCGGCCGCCTTTGGTCGCCATGCGGGCGCGGAAACCGTGTCGGCGCTTCCGCACCAGCTTGCTCGGCTGATAAGTCCGCTTCACGGGTTTCGTCTCCGCTTCTTGTGCTCAAGCGTTCGCGCAGACGCCGGAGCCTTTGGCAGGATGTGGCAGGCAGTCTCGCGGATCGCGCTGTTGGAAAGTTTCGCGGCTTATACGGGAGGGGCCTGTTCGCGTCAATGCGAGCCGGCCGCCGGACCCACGCCTGCCCCATTGCTGACCGCGGCGGAGCCCGCCTTTCGCGATCACGCCGCCGGGAGCGATTGAGCGGCGGATCCTCAAATCGCGGTGAGACCCAGGTCGCATTGGTGGGTCGACGTTACGCCGAGCCGCTATAGAACGAAGGTGTAATCACGGCCCGGGGGACCGGGTCCCCCCGCTTACGTCATGAAAGGCCTCGACCATCCGCGATGACCATGCCATCCGCTCCTCCGGAGCGCACCGCTGGGTGACGTTCGCGCTGCTGGCGCTGATCGTCTGCGCCGGCGTGCTCGTCATGGCGACGGGCCTGTACCGCGAAGTATCTCTCGAAACCCTGGTTCGCCACCGCGCGGCGATCAACGCCTTTGTCGCCGGCCACCCTTTGGCGGCTCTTGCCGGATTTGTCGCCCTTTATATCGCCGTCGCGGCGTTATCGATCCCCGGCGGCGCGGTGATGACGGTCTCCGGCGGGCTTCTCTTCGGGCCGCTGATCGGCACACTCGGCACGTTCATCGGCGCGACGACGGGTGCGTCCATCATCTTTCTCGTTGCACGCTCGGCGTTTGGCGGCTGGCTGGTAAAGAAGGCGGGTCCCTTCGCGGAAAAGCTGGCCGACGGCTTCCGCCAGGGCGCCTTCAATTACCTCCTGTTTCTCCGCCTCGTTCCACTGTTTCCGTTCTGGCTGGTCAATATCGCCGCTGCCCTGTTCGGGGTGCGCTTTGCCGTATTCGTTACCGCCACCGCTATCGGGATCATCCCCCTCACCTTCGCCTTCACCCTGTTCGGCGCCGGCCTCGACAGCTCGATTGCGGCACAGGCCGCCGCCTACGAGGCCTGCCGCGCGGCCGGTCACGACCCTTGTGCCGTCTCTTTCGACCTGCGCCGCGCCCTGACGCCTGAGTTGATCGCCGCCCTGGCGGTGATATCGGTGGTTGCCCTGGTCCCCATCGGCATCAGGCGCTGGCGGACTGCACGCGAACGGGACGCCGTATGATGCCCGGCGCGCGTGCCCGGCTGGCTTGATAGAGAAAGCCTTCGACTCATGCCTGAGGCGCTCAGACCCGATCTCTGCGTGATCGGCGGTGGATCAGGTGGCCTCTCGGTCGCCGCAGCCGCAGCCGCTTTCGGCGTCCCCGTCGTCCTTCTCGAACGGGCCAGGATGGGCGGCGACTGCCTCAACTACGGCTGTGTACCGTCCAAGGCGCTGATCGCGGCCGGCAAGCACGCCCGATGGGTGGCCGACGGCGCCCGTTTCGGCATCGAAGCCGGGCCGGCCGCGATCGATTTCGCCGCCGTCCATGCCCATGTCCACGGCGTTATTGCATCCATAGCGCCGACGGACTCGGTTGCCCGGTTCACCGGCCTGGGCGTGCGCGTGATCGAGGGCCAGGGGCGCTTCGCCGACGCGGGGACGGTCGTGGTCGACGGCGTGGCCGAGATCAAAGCCCGTCGCTTTGTCATCGCCACGGGGTCCGGGCCAGCCATCCCGCCGATTCCGGGGCTCGCGGAAACGCCCTACCTGACCAATGAAACCGTTTTCGACCTGACCGAGCGCCCAGAGCGCCTGGTGGTGATCGGCGGCGGAGCGATCGGACTGGAACTCGGCCAGGCCTTCCGCCGGCTCCGGACCGAGGTCACGGTGATCGAAGCGGCCGCCCCGCTCGGCCGGGACGATCCCGAATGCGCGGACGTCGTGCTCGAAGCGCTGCGGCGCGAAGGGATGACAATCCGCGCCGGACAGGAGGTCGTGGCGGTCCGGCCGCCCGAGGCGGCGGGAGGCGACATCGCCGTGCGGGTGAAAACCGAGCAGGGCGAGGAAACGGTCTTCGGCACGCATCTCCTGATCGCCGTCGGGCGCAAGCCGAATGTCGACGATCTCGGGCTCGACGCCGCCGGAATCGCTTACGGGCGCGGCGGGATTTCGGTGGACAGAGGGCTGCGCACCACCAACCGGCGCGTTTACGCCATCGGCGATGCCGCCGGCGGACGGCAGTTCACCCATGTCGCGAATTATCATGCCGGGCTGGTGATCCGGAATGCGCTGTTCCGTCTGCCGGTGCGGGTCGACGACCGGGCGATCCCGTCCGTGACCTTCACCGACCCGGAGCTCGCGCAGGTGGGGCTGACCGAGGCCGAGGCGCGGCGGCAAGGCCGCAAAATAACCGTGCTGCGCTGGCCCTATCACGAAAACGATCGCGCCCAGGCGGAGCGGCGGACGCACGGCCATATCAAGGTGATCGCGTCGCAACGCGGCCGTATTCTGGGTGCTACAATCGTCGGCGCGCATGCAGGCGAGCTGATTGCGACGTGGGCGCTTGCGATCAAGCAAAACCTGACCGTCCGCGCCTTTGCCGAGCTGACGGTCGCCTACCCTACCTTCGCCGAGATCGGCAAACGCGCCGCCGTCGGCGCCTACACGCGCAGTTTGACGAATCCCCTCGTGCGCCGCATTATTGGATTGCTGCGTCGCCTGGGCTGATAGACGCTGGTGCAATTGCGCGAATGCCGGAAACGACAAATTCCTCGATCGCGCGGGACCCGGGCCAACGACGATATCGCTTCGGTCTGTCGGATCAGCTTCTGGTGCTCACGATCCTCTTCGTGATGCTGGCGGAGGTGCTGATCTACGTCCCGTCGGCCGCCAATTTTCGCATCACCTGGCTGAGCGACCGCTTGGCGGCGGCGCACACGGCCGCCCTCGTCCTCGATGCGGCGCCCAGCGGCATGGTCCCCGATTCCCTTGCCCGGCAGATTCTCGACAGCATCGACGCCCGCGCCGTCGCGATGAAGACGGGCCAGCAGCGCAGCCTTCTCGCGACCGCCGAGTTCCCCGCCAGCGCCATCATTCAAACCGTGGACGTGCGCGACGTGTCGGCGCTCACGGCGATCGTCGATGCTTTCCAGATCCTGTTCACCGCCCGCGACAGCGACCTGATCCGGGCGGTCGGTCCCGCGCCCAAGGGCGGCGAGTTCGTCGAGATCGTGCTGGCCGTCGGCCCGTTGAAGAACGCGATGTGGCGCTATTCACGCAACGTGCTGCTGCTCTCGCTGATCATCTCCGCCATCACGGCGACCCTCGTGTATCTGGCGCTGCATTACCTTTTTGTGCGTCCGCTGCATCGGATCACCGCCAATATGACGGCGTTCAGCGCCGATCCCGAGAATCCGTCGCGCATCATCATGGCGTCCAGCCGGACGGACGAACTGGGGGTCGCCGAGCGCGAACTCGCCGCCATGCAGCGCGACCTCGCTTCGATGCTGGCGCAGCGCTATCGGCTCGCCGCGCTCGGCCTCGCGGTCTCCAAGATCAATCACGACCTGCGCAATATGCTCGCGTCCGCCCAGCTGGTTTCGGACCGGCTGGGGACCATCGACGACGCGCAGGTGCAGCGCTTTGCGCCCAAGCTGATGCACGCGCTCGAACGCGCCATCGCCTATTGCGAGACGACCTTGTCCTATGGGCGGGCGCAAGAACCACCCCCCGATCGCAAGACGTTCGCGGTCGAGCCGTTGATCACCGAGGTCCGCGAGTCGGTCGGGCTCGCGCCCGATGGCGGCATCGGCTGGGTCGAGGCGATCGAGCGCGGGCTGATGATCGACGCCGACTACGATCAGCTGCTGCGGGTGGTGATCAACCTCGTGCGCAATTCCATCCAGGCGCTCGAAGCGCGCGCGCCGAACGACCCGACCCGGGACCAGATCAGGATCACCGGCCGCCGCGAAGGCGCGGTGGTCGTGCTCGAAGTCTCCGACACCGGCCCTGGCCTGACGACGCGGGCACGGGAGCATCTGTTCGAGGCCTTCCAGGGCTCGACCCGCTCGGGCGGCGTGGGCCTTGGCCTCGCGATCGCCGCCGAACTCGTGCGGGCGCATGGCGGGGAAATCCGGCTGGTCGAGGGGACCATCGGCGCGACCTTCCGGATCGCCATTCCGGATCAGGCCGTGGAGCTGAAGCGCCAGCGCGAGCAGCGGGCGCGGGCGTAACCCCCGTCCACTGAAGCGCTGGTCGCGATCGAGCCGGCGCGCGAGCCGCTTGCACGCCCCGGGCGCGCGGCACTCGCAGAGCGACGCATGGCGCGCGATCCCTACGCGCGCGGCGGCTCGCCATAGGCCCTTGCGCAGAAAAGTGTTTCAGCGGGCGCGCGGAGCGTCAAATCTTCGCCGCCGCAAAGCGCCTTCATGGAAAAATTTAGATGAAACAGCCATTTAAGTGGCGCGCCCGAAGAGATTCGAACTCCTGACCCCCAGATTCGTAGTCTGGTGCTCTATCCAGCTGAGCTACGGGCGCGTGCCATCCGGCCGAAGCTGCAAACGGTAGCGGCATAGCTATAGTGCGGAGCCGGGCTTGGCAAGGCTGCGGGCAGGCAACGCGCCCCACGGGGGCAAGGCGCTTTGCGGCGGCGAAGATTTGACGCTCCGCGCGCCCGCTGAAACACTTTTCTACGCAAGGGCCTATGGCGAGCGCCGTGCGCGTGGGCATCGCGCGCCATGCGTCGCTCTGCGGGTGCGGTGCCGCGCGCCCGGGACGAGCAAGCGGCTCGCGCGCCGGCTCGGTCGCGACCAGCGCTTCAGTGGATGGGGTTACGCCCGCGCCCGCTGCTCGCGCTGGCGCTTCAGCTCCACGGCCTGATCCGGAATG
>JAEULX010000097.1 GCA_016793685.1 Bradyrhizobiaceae bacterium | reverse complement strand
CGCGCTCATGCGCCTGCGGCCGGAGCGCGCCGTCGTCCTGCGCGACGGCCGCGAGGTCGAGGTCGGCATCGAGGAGGTCCACGCCGGCGACCGCGTCGTCATCAAGCCCGGCGAACGCTTTCCGATCGACGGCACGATCATTTCGGGCGAGAGCGAAGCCGACGAGTCTTTGGTGACCGGCGAGAGCCTGCCGGTCGTCAAGCGCGAAGGCGATCACGTCACGGCGGGAGCGCTGAACGGCGTCGGCCGCCTCGTCGTCGCTGCGATCGCGGTCGGCGAGGACACGACGCTCGCCCGCATCATCCGCATGGTCGAAAACGCGCAAACCGGCAAAGCGCCGGTGCAGCGGCTGGTCGACCGCGTCTCCGCCGTGTTCGTTCCCACCGTCACCGCCATCGCGCTCGGCGCGTTTCTGGGATGGCTTGCCGGCGGGCATGGATTCGAGGAGGCGCTCATCGCCGCCGTGTCCGTTCTGGTGATCGCCTGCCCTTGCGCCCTCGGACTGGCGACGCCGGCAGCGCTCGTCACCGGCACCGGCGCAGCCGCGCGGGCCGGCATCCTGATCAAGGATATCGAAGCGCTCGAGCGCGCGGCGGCCGTCGACGCCGTCGTGCTCGACAAGACCGGCACCCTGACCGAGGGCCGCCCGGCGCTTGTCGATGTCGTGTGCATGCGTGGCGTCGAGCGCGACGCGCTTCTGCGGCTCGCGGGCGCCGTTCAGGCGGGAAGCGAGCATCCGCTGGCGAAAGCGGTCCTCGCGGCGGTCGCCGGCATCGCCTTGCCGCCCGCCGAGCGCGTGCAGGCGCAGATCGGACGCGGCGTCACCGGGGTGGTGGAAGGCCGCAAGGTGGCGATCGGCAGCCGCGAACTGATGCGCGAGCTCGGCGTCGCTCTCGCCGAGGTCGAGCCGGCGCTGGAGGGGATCGAGCAGCAGGCGCGCACCGCCGTCGTCGTCGCCGTCGACGGGCGCGCGCTCGGCGCGCTCGGCATCGCCGATCCGGTGCGCAGCGAGGCCGCCGCCGCCATCGAACTTCTCGCCGAGCAGGGCGTGCAGACGGAGATGCTGACGGGCGACGTCGCCGCCGTTGCGCGCGCCGTCGCCGAGAAGCTCGGCATCCCGAATTTCCACGCCTCGGTCAAGCCGGCCGACAAGGAGGCCGCCGTCACCGCGCTCAAGAACGAGGGCCGTCACGTCGCAATGGTCGGCGATGGAATCAACGACGCGCCGGCGCTCGCCGCCGCCGATGTCGGCTTTGCGCTCGGCACCGGCGCCGATGTCGCGGTGGAAGCCGCCGGCGTCACGCTGATGCGGCCGGACCCCCGCCTCGTCTCCGCCGCGATCGACATCGCCCGGCGCACCGTGCGCAAGATCAGGCAGAACTTGTTCTGGGCCTTCATCTACAACGTCATCGGCATTCCGCTCGCCGCCCTGGGTTTCCTCACCCCGACGCTGGCCGGCGCGGCGATGGCTCTGTCCTCGGTGTCGGTCGTCGCCAACTCGCTGTGGCTGCGCCGCTGGCGGCCGGCTTTTTCGCGGGGCCGCGAGCACTGAACAAGAGATTTTCGCGGAGGGACCGAACCTCGCGTCCGGCTTGGTCCGCCGGCGGATCGTGATACTATAACATTCGACTGAATTGATCTCCGAGCAGCCATGGCGACGCATCACCACCATCATCCCGGCCAGCCGCATCCCTCGCCTGCGGTTCCGCCATCGTTGATGCGCCTGTCGCTCGGCGGGCGGCTCGTCGCGGCCGGCATCGTCATCGTCCTGGTGTGGACCTTGGTGCTTTGGGCGATCGCATGAGGATTCCGGCATGAGGACCCCGATGACGCCGCAACTGGTGTTTCACGATCTCACGCTGGGCTACGACCGCCATCCGGCCGTGCATCATCTCAGCGGCACGATCGCACGCGGCGCATTGCTCGCCGTGGTCGGTCCGAACGGCGCGGGCAAATCGACGCTGTTCAAGGGCATCGTCGGCATCGTCCCGACGCTTTCGGGCCGCGTCGACCTCTGCGGCCTCGACCCCCGCGAAATCGCCTACCTTCCGCAGGTGCCGGACATCGAGCGTTCGTTTCCGATCCATGTCTACGACTTCGTCGCGATGGGCCTGTGGCGCAAAACCGGCCTGTTCGGCGGCATTGGGCACGCGGAGCGCGAGCGGATCCACGCGGCGATCGCCGCTGTCGGTTTGACCGGCTTCGAGCGCCGGCCGATCGGCAATCTGTCCGGCGGACAGATGCAGCGCGTCCTGTTCGCCCGGCTCCTTCTGCAGGATGCGCAGCTGATCGTCCTCGACGAGCCTTTCAATGCGATCGACGCCAAGACCGCCGCCGATCTGTTCGAGCTCATGTGCGCCTGGCACGCGGAGGGACGCACGGTGCTCGCGGCCCTGCATGACCTCGACCTCGTCCGCGCCCATTTCCCCGAAGTGCTGCTGCTGGCGCGAGAGCCGATCGCCCGGGGCGCGGCCGACGCGGTGCTGACGAAGGAGAATCTCGCGCGCGCGCGGCACATGTGCGAAGCCTTCGACGAGCAGGCAGGCGCATGCCGGGCCGCCGCCGAGTGATTATTCCTCCCCGCGGAAAACGGAGCCGCCGCATCCTCGCGCCCGGGCATTTTGCATGTATGACCTACTGATTGCGCCATTCGCGGACTACGAATTCATGCGCCGGGCCCTGGCCGGTTCGGTGGTGATCGCGATCGGCGGGGCGCCCGTCGGCGTGTTTCTGATGCTGCGGCGCATGAGCCTCATGGGCGACACCATGGCGCATGCGATCCTGCCCGGCGCCGCGATCGGCTTCCTCCTGTCCGGCCTCAACCTGTTCGCGATGACCGCGGGCGGCCTGATCGCCGGGCTGGCGGTCGCGCTCTCGGCCGGCGCGGTCGCGCGCCTCACCCAGCTCAAGGAGGACGCCGCGCTCGCGGCGTTCTTCCTCGTCTCGCTCGCGCTCGGGGTCACGATCGTTTCCATGCGCGGCACCAATGTCGACCTGCTCAACTTCCTGTTCGGCAGCGTGCTCGCGCTCGACAACGAAACGCTGCTGATGATGGCGACGATCACGACGATTTCGCTCGTCGTCTTCGCCGTGATCTGGCGGCCGCTGGTGCTGGAATCCGTCGATCCCGGATTCCTGCGTTCGGTCAGCCGGGCCGGGGGGCCGGCGCATATCGCCTACCTGATGCTGGTGGTGATGAACCTCGTCGCCGGTTTTTTCGCGCTCGGCACGATTCTATCGGTCGGCATCATGATCGTGCCGGCGGCGATCGGACGATTCTGGGCGCGCGACGTGTCAACGATGATCCTGGTCGCGATCGGCGCCGGCGTCTTCTCCGGCGTCGCCGGGCTTGTCATATCGTTCCACGCCGGAACCCCGTCGGGTCCGACCATCATTCTGGTGGCGGGTGCGCTCTATATTCTTTCGGTATTCCTCGGCCGCGTCGGTGGCGTCGTCCCGCGCCTGTGGCCGCGACGCCATCTCGAAGCGTGAGCAAAAAAACCGCCCGTTGCGCCCGATTTCGGTTTCACCCGAGGACCGTTCGCTCTAATTTGCGGAATGCCTCACAATCACGACACGCTAAACGATCCCGCAGTGGCGCAAAAGCCCGAGCTTCGATTGCGCGCACTTGAATCCTTTCTGATCGAGAACGGCCACATCGAGCCGCCGGTGCTCAGCGCGCTGATCAGCGCGTTCGGGAACCGGATCGATCCCGACGCGAGCCCCGCCATGGCGATCGGCGGCGAGCCTGACCAATCGCCGGCGCAGGTTGGCGCGGCGGCGATGCTCGCAATTCCGCGCGACTCGCTCGGGCCGGTATTCCGCGAAAACTGGGAAGGCCTCGCCTTTGCGCTGGCGCTGGCGCTGGCGGATCGCGGCACGTTCACCTGGGCCGAATGGGCCGAGGTGTTCGGCCAGGAAATCAAAGATGCGCACGCCGACGGCGATCGCGACGGGCATTACTACGGCTACTGGGTCGCCACCCTCGAGCAGATCGTTGCCCACAAGGGGCTCGCTGCGCGCGCCGGCTAGACAGGCGTTTCTGGCGAAAAGAGCCGGGATTGCCGCATCAAGTTGCGACTGCCGGCGGCCCGCGCGAAATTTCGATTTCAGCGACCGGAATGAGCGAACGCCGCGGCGCTGGAATGAGGCAGGTCGCGGCGGCGAGCGTCTGCTCTCGCGCTTGCCGCGCCGAACCCCTATGTTAGCGCAAGCATTTGGAGCGCAGCATGACGTCGCCGACTATGTCCCTGATCGACCGGGCCGGCCTCGACCGGTCACGGGTGGCTAAAATCGTCTCGAACGGACTCGAAGGCGCCGACGACGGCGAGTTGTATCTCGAATACCGGCAGTCGGAGATGCTCGTCTTCGATAATTCCCGGTTGAAGCAGGCCACCTACGATACCGCGCACGGATTCGGCCTGCGCGCGGTCAAGGATGAGGCCGTCGGCTTCGCCCACTCCTCCGACGTGTCGGAAGCCGCGATCTCGCGCGCCGCGGACGCCGTCCGCGCCGTCAAGGGCGGCTATTCCGGCGCCGCCGCGCTCGCGCCGGCGCGCAGCAATGCGCACCTCTACACCGACGCCAATCCGCTCGCGGGCCTTGCCTTCGAAGACAAGGTCAAGCTGCTGGAGGCGATCGACGCCTATGCGCGCGCGAAAGACCCGCGGGTGCGGCAGGTGACGGCGAGCATCGCCGGCTCCTGGCAGGTGGTCGAGATTCTGCGCGCGAACGGCGAGACCTATCGCGACGTTCGTCCGCTGGTGCGGGTGAATGTCTCCATTGTCGTCGGCGATGGCGCGCGGCAGGAGGCCGGCAGCCACGGTTACGGTGGCCGCGACGTCTATGACGAATTCGTCGTCGGCGCGGCGTGGCGCGGCGCGGTCGACGACGCGGTGCGGCAGGCGCTGGTGAATCTTGCCGCCGTGCCCGCGCCGGCCGGGGAGATGGACGTCGTGCTCGGCCCGGGCTGGCCCGGCGTGATGCTGCACGAGGCGGTCGGCCACGGGCTCGAGGGCGACTTCAACCGCAAGAAAACCTCGGCCTTCGCCGGCCTGATGGGCGAGCGCGTCGCCGCCAAGGGCGTCACCGTGATCGACGACGGCACGATTGCCGGCCGGCGCGGCTCGCTCTCGATCGACGACGAAGGCACGCCGACCAATCGCACCGTGCTGATCGAGGACGGCGTGCTGGTCGGCTACATGCAGGACCGGCAGAACGCGCGCCTGATGAACATGGCGCCCACCGGCAATGGCCGGCGCGAGAGCTACGGCCATGTGCCGATGCCGCGCATGACCAACACCTTCATGCTCGCCGGTGAGCGCGACCCCGGCGAGATCATCGCCTCGGTGAAGCGCGGCCTCTATGCCGTGAGTTTCGGCGGCGGGCAGGTCGACATCACCTCCGGCAAGTACGTCTTCCAGGTCACCGAGGCCTACAAGATCGAGGACGGCAAGGTCACGGCGCCGGTCAAGGGCGCCATGCTGATCGGCAACGGCCCGACCGATCTCAACCGCATCACCATGATCGGCAACGATTCCATCCTCGACCTCGGCATCGGCACCTGCGGCAAGAACGGCCAGGGCGTGCCGGTGGGCGTCGGCCAGCCGACGCTGCGCCTGGATCGGATCACGGTCGGCGGGACGGGGTGAGCGATACCGCGCGGCCGCTGAAATCACCGGCGGCTTAAGCCAAAACGACGGAAATCGGGTCGCGCGGCGCACCGCCGTGGCCCCAGAAACAAGCCATGACGCCGCGCCCGCTGACCATGTCTGCCGCCGACTGGCTGATGCTGGTCGTCTTGTCGATCCTGTGGGGCGGGTCGTTCTACCTCAACAAGCTTGCGGTCGCCGAGCTTCCGCCCCTCACCGTCGCGCTCGGACGGGTCGGGATCGCCGCCATCGTCCTCGTCTCCATGGCGTGGATGCGCGGCGAGCTGTGGCCGCTCCGCACCGCGTGGCCGGTCTTCCTGACCCTCGGCCTCATCAACAGCGCCCTTCCGTTCTTCCTGGTCGCCTGGGGCCAGACGCAGATCGCCAGCGGCCTTGCCTCGATCCTCAACGCGACGACGCCGTTGTTCGCCGTCGTCATCGCCAACGCGGCGACGATCGACGACAAGCTGACGCCAAGCCGGGCCGTCGGCATCGTCTGCGGATTGATCGGGGTCGTGGTGATGATCGGCCCCGGAGCGCTCAAAGGCGTCTCTCTGCATGTCGTTGGCGAACTCGCCTGCCTCGCCGCAGCCGCGCTCTATGCCACGGGCACGGTCTACGCGCGGCGTTTCCGGAACTTCACGCCGAATGCGCTTGCGGCAGGTCAGACCGGCGCGGCGACGCTGTTGCTGCTCGCGCCCGTCGCGTATGTCGATCATCCCTGGACGCACGGGCCGCCCGTCCCCCACGTGATTGCCGCGCTCGTAGGCCTCGGCGCGCTCTCGACGGCCGTCGCTTACCTGCTGTATTTCCGCCTGCTCGCCCGCGCTGGCGCAACCAATACGTCGCTCGTGACCTTTCTCATCCCGGTCACCGCGGTCCTGCTGGGCGCCCTCGCGCTGGGCGAGCGGCTCGAGCCGCACCAGATCGCCGGGATGGCGGTCATCGCCGTCGGCCTCGTGGCGATCGACGGGCGTGCCGCGCACGCGCTTGCCCACCGGCGCGGGCGGCGCAAGAAGGAGCAGCCGAACGACCTCACGCACACATGATCTGTTGTGCGGCAAGAACGGCTGCGAACCTGCCTGAATCCCGTTGCACCGATGGGCTGGCTGGTTCAAATCCGTATCAGTTTGTTGATCCAGGATATGGTCGAGGCGCGGCCTCTGTGACAGAGCTCACTGTAACCGGAGGCCGCCCCGATATTCTGATGCAACGGCAAGAACGCCTGGCAAAGCCGGAGGATGCTCACATGACCCGCTTGCAGAAATTCGCAGCCGCAATCGCCAGTCTGGCGCTCGCGGGCGGCATCGTGCTTTCCGCGACCGCGCCGTCGTTCGCGCAACGGCCGACTGAAGAGCAGATGCTGAACGCGCTGAGACCCGCTCCCAAGACCCGGGGCCTGACCACCGATTCGCGGCAGGACGAGCAGCGCTTCATCGATTCGGTCCGCAAGATAAAAACCCGCCAGCTCACCCTTAACGAGCGCGAGAAGGTATTCCAGATCGCCGACAAGAAGCCGAAAATCGATCTGGAAATCTACTTCGGCTATAACTCGGCGGAGATTTCGTCGGACGCCGAAGCCGAATTGACGAAGCTCGGCCGCGTGTTGACAAGTCCCGAACTTCAGGGCGGCGTCTATTTCGTCGGCGGGCATACCGACGCCAAGGGCGGCGACGACTATAATCAGAGGCTGTCCGAGCGGCGCGCCGCCGCGGTGAAGCAGTTCCTGGTCGAGAAGTTCAACCTTTCCGACGACAGCCTGGTCGCCGCCGGCTACGGCGAGGAGAAGCTGAAGAACAAGAGCGATCCCTTCGCGTCGGAGAACCGCCGCGTCCAGATCGCGAATTTCGAGCAGAAGTCGGCCGCCCAGCGGTGACTGTGTGACGTCTGCGAACCTGGATCGCTCTGCGAAGCATGCCCGCGTCCGTGCGCGGGCAGGATTTTTTATGGGTGGCTTCGCGCGGCCGACGTCGGCTCCCGCGTCGCCGGGACGGAAACGCTCAGTTCCCTTGGAACACCGGGGATGACTTTTTGACGAACGCCTCGTAGGCGCGCTCGTAGTCCTTGGTCTGCATGCAGATGGCCTGCGCCTGCGCCTCCGCCTCGATCGCCTCGTCGATGCCCATGTTCCATTCCTGGTGGATGCAGCGCTTGGTCATGGCGTGACCGAAGGTCGGGCCGTCGGCGAGCGATTTCGCCATCGCCTGCGCCTCGGCAAGCACGTTCGCAGGCTCGCACAGCTTGTTGAAGAAGCCCCAGCGCTCGCCTTCGGCGCCGTCCATCGCGCGGCCGGTGTAGAGCAGTTCGGCGGCGCGGCCCGCCCCGATGATCCGCGGCAGGATGTTGCACGCCCCCATGTCGGCGCCGGCGAGCCCGACCCGCACGAACAGGAAGGCGACCTTGGTCTTGGCGGTGCCGAAGCGCAGATCGGAGGCCATCGCCAGAATCGCGCCCGCCCCCGCGCACACGCCGTCGACCGCGGCCACGATCGGTTGCGGGCACGCGCGCATCGCCTTCACCAGGTCGCCGGTCATCCGCGTGAACCCCAGCAATCCCGACATGTCGTACTTGCGCTGCAACTCCACGAGCGGGCCGATGATCTCATGCACGTCGCCGCCCGAGCAGAAATTCCCGCCCGCGCCGTTGATCACGATCGTCTTGATGTCGTCGGCATAGACGAGGTCGCGAAAGGTGTCGCGCAGCTCGGCATAGGATTCGAGCGTCAGCGGATTCTTGCGCTCGGGACGGTTCAGCGTCACCGTCGCCACCTTCCCCTCGCGCTGCCACATGAAATGCTGCGGCTTGAAGTTGGAAAAATCGACCCGTGTCGGGCGATACCGTTCGGCCGTCGTCGTCATCATCGTCTCCTTGGGACGCATGTCGGGATTGCGAAACTCATTCCGAAGTCCGCTCCTCCAGGGCGGGGAGCGGTTAACAGTCATCCTCCCCCATGAACGGGCGAAGGGATCGTGCCCGGCCTGGTGGTGAGGTCACACCGCGAACACGCGAGCGCTCCCTCCACCGCCCGCTTTGATTTTCCTCCACGCGCTGCGCGCGGAAGGATCGGGTGGGCGTCAGCCCGCAAAAGTAAGCCCGCCGCTCACGCTGAGGACCTGCGCCGTGATGTAGTCGGAGCGCGGACTCGCAAAGAACAGGATCGCGTCGGCGATTTCCCGCGGCTCGGCGAAGCGCTTGAACGGAATCGCCTTCAGGAATGCGTCGAGCATCTTTTCCGGCCGCGAGCGCAGCATCGGCGTATCGGTCGGCCCCGGGCAGACGCAGTTGACGCAGATCGAATGCCGCGCCACCTCGCGCGCGAGCGACTTGGTGAACGCGATCACCCCGCCCTTCGCCGCCGCGTAGGCGGTCTCGCCCGAACTGCCGACCCGGCCGGCGTCGCTCGCCACATTGACGATCTTGCCCTTGCCCGACGCGATCAGTCCCGGCAGCAGGGCTTGCGTCAGATGCAGTGTCCCACCCAGATTGATCGCAACGACCTGG
>JAEULX010000093.1 GCA_016793685.1 Bradyrhizobiaceae bacterium | reverse complement strand
TAATGTGGCGGAGGAACGGCTGGAAACTTCAGGAGGTTGCGGGTCCGAAGGCCGGTGCCGGATAACCCGTCGCGAGGTCCGCACGGCCACGCACGCGGCGCGAATCCGACGCCTCGACCATGGTCCAGGCCGACCGGTCTGCCATCAAGGCTGACAGAACCGCGTGGTTGAGCTTATGGCCGCCGCACACCGAATGGTAGGCCGCGAGCAACGGCGCGCCCGCCAAAGCGAGGTCGCCGATCGCGTCGAGCGCCTTGTGGCGCACGAACTCGTCGGGGAAGCGCAGCCCGTCCGGGTTGAGAACTCTGTCCTCCGCCAACACGAGGGTGTTGTCGAAGTTCGCGCCCAGCGCATAGCCGGCGCTCCACAGCTTGGCGACGTCGCTCATGAACCCGAAGGTGCGCGCGCGCGCCACCCCTTGGCGGAACGTCGTAGCGTCGAGGTCGATCGCGAAGGTCTGCCGGCCGATCAGGGGATGGTCGAAATCAATCTCGGTCTCGACGCGGAAGCCGAACTCGTACGGGCGCAACTCGCCGACAGACCGGCCATTGGCGACGCGCACCGGCTTGAGCACCTTGAGGTAGCGGCGCGGCCGCGCCGTATAAACCACGCCCGCACGATCGATCGCCTCGACGAACGGCTCGGCGCTTCCATCGAGGATGGGCACTTCCGGACCGTCGATTTCGATCGTCGCATTGTCGACGCCAAGCCCGCAGAGAGCGGCCAGGATATGTTCCGCGGTGGCGCAGAGCGGCCCCGCGCGATCACCGAGCACCGTCGCGAAGTCCGTCGCGTAGACGGAGCGCACGTCGGCTCGCAACTCTTGATTGGCGCGACCGTCGCCGCCGATGCGGACGAACACGATCCCCGTATCGGGATCGGCGGGCTGAAGCGTAAGAGCAGCGGGAACTCCCGAGTGAACCCCGATCCCGGAAAGGGTTACCGAGCTTCGAAGCGTCGTCTGTCGGCCCGCTCTCATGCCCCACCCATGTTTTGTGCGCCGCGCAAGCGACGCGGACTCCAGACACACCCTCTGGGTCATCTGGGTTGATTCATTCCAAGGACGCGGTCTTGATACTGCCCCGATGCCGCCTGAGTCGTACCCCAATACGCGACGGACCTTAACCTCGCTGCGCTGCATGGCCAATTCACGGTTTCTTACCAATTGTTACCTCGAATCGACCGATTTCGACCGCGTTTTCGCCAGAAACGACCGAACCCCAGGCTGATCCCCTGCCCGGCCCCGAACCGCAAACGTGCGATCGCAGCGAAACAGTCACGCCTTTTCGCGCCGCGTACGCAGCGTGCCGCAGCACCTACGCAGCACTCACAGCGACCTCGGACGGCCGCAGGGCAATCCCGCCACACATGACTCGGAGAAGCGAACGCGGACCGAAATCGAAGTCTTGCTTAAAAATAAATGAATCGAGACTCAGCAATTCCGTCCACGAGGGCGATCCGACGAAGCCTGCCCGCCGGATCGCGGATTTGTCGTCCTAGAGCGAATCCCGTTTTGATAGAATCGGGCTTCGCTCCATTCTCTTTGTTTTGTCGCATTTTCTGACGGCGAACCGGAGCCCACTTCGCCTGAAAATGCTCTAGTTCGCCTGCCGCCGCAGGAAGGCCGGGATGTCGAGCTGGTCGTCATCCGGATCGCGCGCCGCCGGCGCGGGACGGCCATGCATGTCGAGGCCCTGCGGGCTTTGGCGACGCGCATAATCGGATACCGGTTCAGGCGCCCGCGGCTCGGTTCGCGGCATGCGCTGCGCCGGCCAGTCCGGCAGAGCAGGCCGCGACGCCTTGGGCTCCGGCCGCGACGCCTTGGGCTCCGGCCGCGGCTCCTCGGTTTCCCGCCGGCCGAGCCCGACGGCGGCGAGCCGCTGCAACAGGGTCATGCGGCGCTTCTCGGGCTCCGACTCGGGCAGTTCGCCGCGCTGGGCGCGAAGCTCGTTCTGGGCCGGCATCGGCAGTTCATCGATGCGCGGCATGCGCGGCCCACGGCCGCTCGGCCGCTCGGGCTGCGGCGGGATGAAGACCGACGGAGCCGGCTCCTCCTCGTAGACCTCCTCTTCCTCCTCGGCCACCGCCTCGGTGAAGAACGACGGCTTCGGAGGAATGGTCCTGACGGTGACGTCCTCGATCGCCCGCTCGACCAGGGCGCCCGCGACCGCAGCGGTCGCGACCGCTTCGATCTCCGGATGCGACTCGTAAGCCTCTTCGTCGTAGCCGGCGTCATCCTCCGGATGCGGCGCCGCGAAGGCGGTCCGTTCGGGCTGCGCCTGATAGGTCATCCGCTCGGCGCGCTCGGTCACGCGCTTGTTGTCGGCGCGAAGCCGCACGGCGAGGTCCGCAAGGCGCGCCTCATGGGCGGCGGCGGTCTGCGTCTCCGGCACGCGGCTGTAGGATTCGGCCTGCCCCTGCCCCACCGGCTGCGCGAGCATGCCGTTCTGATCGACGCCGGTGGCCACGACGGAGACGCGGATAATGCCGTCGAGGCTTTCGTCGAAGGTCGCCCCGACGATGATGTTGGCGTCCGGATCGACTTCCTCGCGGATGCGGGTCGCCGCTTCGTCGACCTCGTAGAGGGTGAGGTCCTTGCCGCCGGTGATCGAGATCAGGAGGCCGCGGGCGCCCTTCATCGACACGTCGTCGATCAGCGGGTTGGCGATCGCCGCCTCCGCGGCGCGCAATGCGCGCTTGTCGTCGGTCGCCTCGCCGGTGCCCATCATCGCCTTGCCCATCTCCCGCATGACCGCGCGCACGTCGGCAAAGTCGAGATTGATTAGGCCTTCCTTGACCATCAGGTCGGTGATGCAGCCGACGCCCGAGTACAGCACCTGGTCGGCCATGGCGAAGGCGTCGGCGAACGTCGTCTTCTCGTTGGCGACCCGGAACAGGTTCTGGTTCGGGATGATGATCAGCGTATCGACCACGGCCTGCAGCTCGGCGATGCCCTGCTCGGCGATCCGCATCCGGCGCGTACCCTCGAAATGGAACGGCTTGGTTACGACGCCGACCGTCAGTATGCCGAGTTCGCGCGCGGCACGGGCGATCACGGGCGAAGCGCCGGTCCCGGTGCCGCCGCCCATGCCGGCGGTGACGAACACCATATGCGCGCCGGCCAGGTGATCGCGAAGCTCATCGATCACTTCGTCGGCGGCGGCGCGGCCGACATCGGGATGGGAGCCGGCGCCGAGGCCCTCGGTCACCTGCACGCCCATCTGAATGATGCGCTCTGCCTCCGACATCGTGAGTGCCTGGGCGTCGGTATTGGCGACGACGAAATCGACCCCCTGGAGCCCCGCGCGGATCATGTTGTTGACGGCGTTTCCGCCCGCCCCGCCGACCCCGAACACGGTAATCCGCGGCTTCAGCTCCCGGATATCGGGGATCTTCAGATTGATGCTCATGGCTGCCTCTTCGATACGGGGGCGCATACAACGCCGCCTAGCCTCGCCGGTCCGCCGCCGACGGGTTTCCCTGGGTTAGCTCGGGTCGTCAGAAGCTTTCGCGAAGCCATTGCCCGACCTTTGCGAAATAGCCGCCCCTGTGTCCCGCCCGCAGGCGGAGGGCAAGCCGCGAATCAAAATGCTCCAGATGCGCCACCTGGGGGTAGACGAGCAGTCCCGCCGCCACGGCGAAGGCCGCCCCCTTGGCGCCTTCCGGCAGGCCGGAAACCCCCAAGGGACGGCCGATCCGCACCGGACGGCCAAGAATGCGCGCGGCGAGATCGACGAAGCCGGTCAACTCGCTTGCGCCCCCGGTTGCGATAACGCGGCCGCGCGGCTCGCTCGCAAACGGCGAGGCGGCAAGCCTGTCGCGGACCAATTCCAGAATTTCCTCCATGCGCGGCTTGATGATCCGCGTGAGTGTCGCGCGGGAGACGAATTGCGGTGAATCGCGATCGTCGCCGGCGACGGCGGGCACGGGAATCATGTCGCGGTCGTCCATTGCACCAGTAAGTACATTGCCATAGAGCGTCTTGATTCGCTCGGCGTCGTGCAACGACGTGCTCAGCCCGCGGGCGATGTCCATGGTCACGTGCCGCCCGCCCAGGGCGAAGCCGTCGGCATGGACGAAGCGACCGCCGGCAAATACGGCCATCGTGGTGGTGCCAGCCCCCATATCGATGACGGCGGCGCCGAGATCCGCCTCGTCGTCGGCAAGGGCGGAAAGCGCTGCGACATAAGGACTCACCGCGATGGCTTCCACACTTAAGTGGCAGCGCTCGACCGCGAGCATCAAGTTGCGCGCCGCGGCGGCTTCGGCGGTGACCACGTGCATGTCGACGGAGAACTGGCGCGCCAGCATGCCGCGCGGATCGCGGATGCCGCGTTCCGCATCGACGCCATAGTCGATCGGGATGGAGTGCAGCACCGCCCTGCCCGCGCGCACCGAAAGCCGGCTGCCCGCCGCCAGCACGCGGACGACGTCGTTGTCCCGCACTTCGCCGGGCACCTCGACCGAGGCCGCGAGCAATTCGCTCGACGGACGGCCCGCGGAGAGGGACACGATCAGCGCTTCGATCTGACACCGGGCGGTGCGCTCGGCGACGTCGACTGCGTTGCGGATCGCGGCTTCCGCTTCGGCGAGCCCGGTGATTCTGCCCGCTTTGATGCCGCGCGCCTCGGTATGGCTGAAGCCGAGGATCTGAATCGCATGGGTGCGCCGGCGCAACACGTCCTGCGGCGGGCGCGGCCGCAAGCGCGCGACCAAACACACGATCTTGCTCGTGCCGATATCGAGCGCAGCGACGACGGCGCTGCGCCGCGGCGCGAGCGGGCGCATTTTCGGGGTCAGGCCATATTGCAGAGGGCTCATGCGTTGCCCCCTTTCGGTTTGGCGCGTTTCGCTTTGAGCGCTTCCTCGCGCGCCTGCGCGAGCGCCTCGGAGATGCGCACGATGACGCGATCGGGGAACCGCAGATCGACAATGGTGATATCGCGGTCGAACAGCTGCTTCTCGCGGTCGAGGGAGGCGACCTGATCGAGCGCTTCCGCGACTCTGCTTTCCGGCAGCTTGACGTCGATGCCGTTCTTGAGGCGGAGGTTCCAGCGCCGCTCGCCGACCAGCACCGCGGCGCGCACCTTGTCGCGCAGCTCGGGATGACGGTCGAGCAACGCGACGAAATCCTTGGCGCGGGCCGCAGCCCCGGCGCCGACGACGAAGGGAAGCGCCAGCATGCCGCGCGAGACGTACGATTCGAGCACCGTGCCGTCGTCGGCGATCACGCTGATCTGCCCGTCCGACTGCCACAGCGCGAACGCCGCGCGTTCGACGACGGCGACGGCGAGCCGGTCGGGAAACAGCTTCTGCACGGTTGCGTCGCCGACCCAGGGATTCGCCTTCAGCTTTTCGCGCGTCTCCGCCGCGTCGAGAAAGAGCAGCGAGGTGCGCCCGTTGATGCCGGCGATCGCCAGGACTTCTTCGCGCGACAGGTGCCGGTTACCGGAGAGGGCGACGGCGCTGATGCGGAAACCGACGGCGTTGGCCGCGATGTCGCGTCCGTCCTTGAACCACTGCATGACGGTCGGCAGATGGCCGCCGTAGACGACGCCAACCGACGTCCCCGCCGCAAGGATAAGAGTCGTCGCAAAGATTGCGCCGGTACGAAAGCGGCGGAACCGCCCCCAGGCGAACCGCGGCCGTCGCAACGACCCCCGCGGTAAAGCCGAGCCACCCGGCCGAACATCGGGGGAAACCTCGGCAGCGTTTTTCCTTCGCAGGCCGCCCCGCCCCTGATTCGCATCAGGGCGCGGTGAGGCTCCGGGCGCATACGCGGTCCCGGTCAGCGGTTCAGCGACGCGTCCTCCACCATCCATTCCACCAGCTCTTCGAACGAAATTCCTGCATGCGCAGCCAACTCGGGCACCAGGGACGTCTCGGTCATGCCGGGCTGGGTGTTGACTTCGAGGCAAAACAAGCCCCCCGCCTCACCCACACGATCGTCAAAACGGAAATCGGCACGGCTGACGCCCCGGCAACCGAGCGCCTGATGCGCTCGAAGAGCGAGTTTTCGGACCTCTTGGTAAATATTTGGTTTAATTTCTGCCGGGAGGACGTGGCGGGAGCCGCCCGGCGCGTACTTGGCCTCGTAATCGTAGAACCGTACCGTCGGCACGATTTCGATTACGCCGAGCGGCTCGTCGCCCATCACCGCACAGGTCAGCTCCTTCCCGGCGATGAAGCTTTCGCACAGGACCTGCTCGCCAAACACCCAGTCTTCCCGCGTCAACTCCTGCGGCGGATGCGCATGCTCCGTGGTGACGATGAACACGCCGACGCTCGATCCTTCCGCGATCGGCTTGATCACATAGGGCCGCTCGATCACGTGCGTGCTGGCCGCCTCGAATCGCGAGACGACCACGCCCGCGGGAACCGGCACGCCGGCTGCGCTCATCACCACTTTGGCGGTGTCTTTCTGCATTGCGAGCGCCGACGCGAGCACGCCCGAATGGCTGTAGGGTATTTGCAGGATTTCCAGGATGCCCTGAATGGTGCCGTCTTCGCCGGGCCGGCCGTGCAGCACGTTGAGCGCGACATCGGGCTGAAGCTCCGCGAGCACGGTGGCGATGTCGCGGCCGACATCGATCGGCGCAACGCGATAGCCTTTCCGCTCGAGCGCGGCGGCGCAGGCATTGCCTGAGCGCAGCGACACTTCGCGCTCCGCCGACCACCCTCCCATGAGAACCGCGACGTGCTTCGGCATGAGTCCATCCTCCCCGCACCAATTCGCCCTTCGATCGGAAAGACGAGAGCGCGTCGACACGCCTCGCCCCATCCCCTCGTCCGGCGCGCTTCACCCTCCGGCGACAGCCCCGAGAGCGGTCATGTCTTTGCCAGGCCGATTCGCTTGATCTCCCATTCGAGATCAATGCCCGACGCGGCCTTCACACGCGCGCGCACCGTCTCGCCCAGCGTCTCGATGTCGGCGGCGGTCGCGCGTCCGCGATTGATCAGGAAGTTGCAGTGCATCTCCGAGACCTGTGCGTCGCCGACCACAAAGCCGCGGCAACCCGCGGCGTCGACAAGCTGCCACGCCTTGGCGCCCGGCGGGTTCTTGAAGGTCGAGCCGCCGGTGCGGCTCTTGATCGGCTGCGTCAGTTCACGCGATTCGGTGATCTTGTCCATGGCGGCGGCAATCTCCGCCGGATCGCCCGGCGCGCCCTGAAACAGCGCCTGCGTGAAGATCACGTCGTCCGGCGCCCCGCAATGGCGATAGGTGTAATGCATGTCGGCGTTGGCGAACACGCGAACGCGCCCGGCGCGATCGACGCCGCGCGCTTCGATCAGCACGTCCTTGGTCTCCCCGCCATAGGCGCCGGCGTTCATGCGCAGCGCCCCGCCGATCGCGCCGGGAATGCCGCGAAAAAACGCGAGCCCGGCAATGGAGGCCTCCTGAGCGGCGCGGGCGACTTTGACGTCCGGCACCGCAGCCCCCGCGCGGATGCGATGCTCCGGCTCGATCCTGATGTCGGAAAAGCCGCGCCCCAGCCGGATGACGACTCCCGCAACGCCACCGTCGCGCACGATCAGATTCGAGCCGAGCCCGACGACGATGACGGGAATCTCCGACGGCAGCCGCGCCAGAAAATAAGCGAGGTCCCCTTCGCCCTCCGGCGTGAACAGGACCTGCGCCGGGCCGCCGACGCGAAACCACGTCAGTTCGGCGAGCGACTGGTTCGGCAGCAGCCGGCCGCGCAGCTCCGGCATCTTTTCGCGCAGCGCCGGAATGATGTCAGGAAAACTCATGGATGCGTTCGAAGGCTGTTGAGGTCTAAGGCTTGGACGCTTCGGACACGATCGGCGGCGAGAGCAAGCAACCACCGATCGCCTTCCGGCTCGACGCAATATAGATCACGGCGCTGCGATCAAGTCTTAACGATGGGCGTGCGCGTTCGCGAACCGCTTCTTCCTCGGCGGTTGCCAGCGGCTTCCAGCCGAACCACCGCGGCGGGATTGCGGGTCAATAGCCCGAAACGACGTAGCAGCGCTGCCCTGTTTGCGCCCAGTACCTGCACTTGGCGATGGCCTCCCGGCACGTGGCCGCAGAAAACCGGTCGCGCGTTTTATTGTTGAAGGGGTTGCGCGAAACGGCCTGGCAGTAGGCGGACGCCATGGACGGCGCTGCTACGACGGCGCTTGCAAGCACTATCCGAAGAACGAACCGGCGGCTGCGCAACATAGAATAATTCTAATATACGCACGTGCCGCTTACAACGCCGCCTGGCAGCCCGTTCAACGGAAATCGCGGAATGCCTAACGCCGCAAGGCGCCGTCCAGCCAGGCGGCGAGCGCCGCCTGGCCTTTTTCGGCCGTGGCGGGGCCGAACATTGCGGCCTGGCGGCGGATCTCCCGCGGGTCGATCCCGGCCTTGCCGAGTTCGACCGTATGGCCGACCAGCCATTGCTCGATGCGTGCGGGATCGGCCTCGATATGGAACTGCAGGCCGAGCAGATTCTTTCCCGACGCAAAGGCCTGGTTGGGACACGCGGAGGTGCTCGCGAGCCGGACGGCGTTCGCGGGCAGCTCGAAATTGTCGCCATGCCAATGCAGGACGGGCGTCGTCTCGAATGCGCCGAGCACGCTCGCACGCCCCGCCCCGGTGAGGGTGAGCGTCGCCCAGCCGATCTCCTTCTGCGGTCCGGGCGCAACGTTCGCGCCGAGCGCCTTGGCCATCAACTGCGCCCCGAGGCAGACGCCGAGCGTCGGCTTCTGCGCATCGAGGCGGGCGCGGATCGCGGCGAGCTCTCCATGCAGGAAGGGATACAGGTCTTCTTCATAGACGCCGATCGGTCCGCCGAGAACGACGACGAGCTCAGGCGCTGCGAGGGTCGCCGCGTCGATGGCGTCGATCCCTGCCTCGAGATAACGCAGCGAGAAGCCGCGCGCGGCGAGCAGCGGCGCCAGCAGCCCCACATCCTCGAAAGCGACGTGGCGGATGGCGATGCAGTCCGGCATGGGTCGCCGCTACGCCGCCTCGCCGAGCGCCGCCAGTTCTCCGGGCAGCGCGTAGGCCCATTGCGTGATGTTTCCGGCGCCGAGGCAGACCACGTAGTCGCCGGGCTGCACCAGGCTCTTCACCTGTCGCGCAAGGTCGCCCTGCGACTCGAGCCCGATCACATGCCGGTGCCCGCGCGCGCGGATGCCGGCGACGAGGGCGTCGCGATCAACGCCCGGGATCGGCGCTTCGCCCGCGGCGTAGACCGGCGCGACGATGACCGTGTCGGCGTCGTTGAAACAGGTGCAGAATTGCTCGAACAAGGAGGAAAGGCGGGAATAGCGGTGCGGCTGCATCACCGCGATGACCTGGCCGGGCGAGGTCTCGCGCGCCGCCCGCAGCACGGCCGCGATCTCCACCGGATGGTGGCCGTAGTCGTCGATCACCGTCACCCCGTTCCATGCTCCGGTCCGCGTGAACCGCCGCCCGACCCCGGTGAAGCCCGCAAGCGCATGGCGAATGCGCTCATCGGGGACGCCGAGTTCGCGCGCGACCGCGATCGCAGACGTGGCGTTGAGCGCATTGTGCCGGCCCGGCATCGGCAGGGTGAGATCGGCGATTTCGTGCAGGTCCGCGCCCGCGCGATCGCGGAATATCACGCTGAAACGCGATTGCCCGTCGCGGTTGTCGAGATAGAGCAGGCGCACGTCGGCCTGCGGGTTTTCCCCGTAAGTGATCACGCGCCGATCCTCGATCCGCCCCACCATGGTCTGCACCACCGGGTGGTCGATGCACATCACGGCGAAGCCGTAGAAGGGCACGTTGTTGACGAAGGCCTGGAAGGCGGCCTGCACCGCATCATAGGTGCCGAAATGATCGAGATGCTCCGGGTCGATATTGGTGACGATCGCGATGTCGGTCGGAAGCTTGAGGAAGGTGCCGTCGGATTCATCGGCCTCGACCACCATCCAGTCGCCCGCGCCGAGCCGCGCGTTGGTGCCGTAGGCGTTGATGATGCCGCCATTGATGACGGTGGGATCGAAGCCGCCGGCGTCGAGCAGCGAGGCGACGAGCGAGGTCGTCGTCGTCTTGCCGTGGGTGCCCGCGATCGAGACGCAGCTTTTCAGCCGCATCAGTTCGGCGAGCATCTCCGCGCGGCGAACCACCGGCAGGCGTTTGAGGCGCGCCGCGACCAGTTCCGGATTATCGCGCTTGATCGCCGACGACACGACGACGACGTCGGCGCCTTCGATGTTTTCTGCCGCGTGACCGATCGCGACCTTAACGCCTTTCGCACGCAGCCGTTTGACGTTGGCATTCTCGGCGACGTCGGAGCCGATCACCGAGTAGCCGAGATTGACCAGCACCTCGGCGATCCCGCTCATGCCGATTCCGCCGATGCCGACGAAGTGCACGGGACCGATGTCGCGCGGTAGTTTCATGTCGCCTCCAGAAAACGGGAACGCCCAGCCATTGGCGTGCGAATTTAGTCAATTCGCCGGGCCAGCACTACCGTCGTCGGGCGCTTTGTCGGGCGCTGCGGGCGCCGCCGGCGGGGAATCGGCAAGTGTGGAATCGGCAAGTGTGGGATCGGCGGGTGCGGGACCGGCGGGTGCGGAATCGGCAGGCGCGGGACCGGCCGGCGGCGCGACGGCGGTCGGCGCGGGGTCGCGCGGCGTAATCTTCGCGACTTTCAGCACCAGATCGGCGAGCCGGTCGGCGGCATCGACGACGCCGATGGTCTTTGCGGCGGCCGCCATCTCCGGCAGCATCGCGGCGTCGGCGGTGAGCCTCGCGATTTCGGCGGCGAGAAACTCCGGCGTGAACGACGCCTGCTTGACGCGTCGCGCGCCTCCCGCCTTCTCCAGCATGCCGGCATTGGCCATCTGATCCTGGTCGAGCGCATGCGGCAGGGGAACCAGGATCGCCGGCCGCCCGATCGCGGCGAGCTCGGCGACGGTCGACGCGCCTGCGCGCGAAATGACGAGATGGCTCGCCGCAATTCTCGCCGGCAAATCGCGGAAGAACGGCCGCACCTCCGCAGGCACGCCGGTGCGCGCGTAAGACTCGCGGACGGGAAAAAGATCCTCGTCGCGCGCCTGCTGCACGATGGCGATCTTCGCGCGCAGCTTGACCGGCAGAAGCTCGACCGCGGGCGGCACGATCTCCGCCATGATCCGCGCGCCCTGGCTGCCGCCGAAGACGAGCAGCCGGAACGGCCCCGCCATGTCCGGATACGCCGTGCCGGCCGCCTCGACGACCGCCGGGCGAACCGGATTGCCGGTGTGGGTCGCCTTCGCCGCGAGCCGCGGGTCGAAGCCGAACACCCCGGGAAAGCCGGTGGCGATCGCGCTCGCGCGCGAGGCGAGCAGCCGGTTGGCGCGGCCGGGCACGCCGTTCTGTTCATGGATGATGGTCGGTATCCGCCGCAGCGCCGCGGCAAACACCGGAGGAATAGTCGGATATCCTCCGAAGCCGACGACGGCCGCGGGCGCGATCCGTCCGAACAGGCGGAAGGCGTTGAGAACGCCGCGACCAAGAACCGAAGCGGTGCGCAGCACCGACGCCGGATCACGCCCGCGGAAGGTGGCGCTCGGAACGATGTGGGTCGCGTCGGCGGGAAACGCCTCGCCGTAGCGCGTCGCCCGTTCGTCGGTGACGAGATCGATCCTGACGCCCCGCCGGCGGAGCGCGACGGCGAGCGCCTCGGCAGGGAACAGATGGCCGCCGGTGCCGCCCGCAGCCACGACGACAAGGGGCTGGCGGTCCGGCGCGGTCATCAGCCCGTGTGTCCGAGGTAAATGGCATCGCTCGGCGCCGCGATCAGTTGCGCCCGCGGCTGGTCGCGCAGCAGCGCGAGCAACATGCCGATGCCGTAGGCGAGCGAGATCATCGAGGAGCCGCCGTAGGAGATGAACGGCAGCGTCATGCCTTTGGCGGGGATGAGCGCGAGATTGACCGCCATGTTGATCGCCGATTGCGTGCCGAACAGGATGGCGAGCCCGGCCGCGGCGAAGCGCGTGAACGGGTCGTCCTTGCGCTGGGCGCGGATGAGCGCGCGCAGCACGATGAACGCGAACAAGGCGACCACCATCAGGCAGACCACGATGCCGAACTCCTCGGCCGCCACCGCAAATACGAAATCGGCGTGGCTGTCGGGCAGGATGCGCTTGACCGTACCCTCGCCCGGGCCGCTGCCGAACCATCCGGCCTTCATGAAGGATTCGAGCGCGGTGTCGACCTGGAAGGTATCGCCTGACGCCGGATCGAGGAAGCGCTTAACGCGCTTGGCCACGTGCGGGATGGTGGCGTAAGCGCCGATGCCGCCCACGATCCCCAAGCCGCCCAACACGAGCACCCACACGAAACGCATTCCCGTCATGAAGAACAGCGCGCCGAACACGAGCGCGATCAGGAGCGTCTGCCCGAAATCGGGCTGCAACACAAGAACCGTGACGACGGCGACGAGCAGGATCGCCGCCAGCGTATTGGCCGGCACGTCCTGCTTGCGCGTCGTTTCGCCGAACAGCCAGGCGATCAGGATCACGAACGACGGTTTGAGAAACTCCGAGGGCTGGATGTTGACGCCGGCGAGCACCAGCCAGCGCCGCGCGCCCTTCACCTCGGCGCCGTAGAACAACGTCGCAGCGGTCAGCGCGAGACTCACGATAAAGACGATGAGGGCAAGCCGGCGAATACCGCGCGGCGACAGGAAGGCCACGCCAAGCATCACGACAATCGCCGGAATCAGATACATGATGTGCCGGTTCACGAAAAAGAACGCATCGAGGCCGAGCCGGGCGGCGACCGGAGGGCTCGCAGCCAGGGAAAAGATGATTCCGGCGAGCATCAGGGCCACGAGCGCGAGCAGCATCAGCCGGTCGACCGTCCACAACCAGTCGGAAAATGGAGTGCGTTCAACGCGCGAAGCCATCACCTGCCCTCCGGAAAGGCCGCAAGCCCGGCTGAGCCGCCTGGACTCCGGCGCTTTACTGTTGCCCCGACTATGGTTTCCACATGATTAAAAATGCCTGGCGTTCTCGGCCGGCCTGCCGCGACCGGAACGTCCAGTTTGCAGATTGGCCGAGGGAGGACCGCACGTGATTGGCTGGATTCACGACCTGCCCGCCGGTTGGGGGGCGGGACTCGTCATCGCGGTGTTTCTCGTGCCGACTTTGATCGGGTCGATCCTGTTCCAGCCGCTGGTCGGCTGGCTGGTGCAACGGCAGAAGGATCCGAATACGCCGGTCGGATTCCTGTTGGAAGCCTTCACTCTCTATTACGGGGTGCTGCTCGCGCTGCTGTCGGTTGCAGTGTTCGAGAACTACAACAAGGCGGAGGATGCGGTCGGGCGCGAAGCGTCGAGCATGGTCGCTTTATACCAGAGCATCGCCGGCTACCCCGAACCGACGCGCACGGAGCTGGTGAGCAAGCTGCGCCGCTATGTCGAGGTAGAGAGCGCCCCAGGGATATGGCAGGCGCAATCCCCCCAGGTCTTCTCGGAGGGGACGAAACTGATCAATGAACTCAACCGCGAGCTGCTGGCGTTCCGACCGGAAGGCCGGCCGGGCGACGAGGCGGTCTACAGTTCGACGCTGCGCAGCTTCAACGAATTCATCGAGCGGCGGCGCGAACGCATCCAAACCGCCGGCACCTCCATCCCGCCGATCCTGTGGTACGTCGTGCTGATCGGCGCGGCGCTGAACGCCTTCGTCCTGTGGCTGTTCGACGTCGGCCGCGTGACCCACCTGATCCTCGGCGGCGTCCTCAGTTTCTACGTCGGACTCATTATTTACATGGTGGCCGCCCTCGACGACCCGTTTCGCGGCGCCAACGGGCTGCGCCCGACATATCTCATCAACGCGCGCGAACAGATGGTGCTGCCGTAACGCCGGCCGCGGCGCCGGGGGAAAATTATTCGCGCTCAAAAAATGGCGGGGCCCGGCGGGATTCGCCCGCCGGGCCCCTCATCGATCAGCCGGCCTGTAAGCCGGGTTCTGTAGGGCGCGGAGCAAAGCCCCGCGCGCGACGGCCATTCCTCTGGGACGCCGGTCGCCCGGCGTCTCGAGCAACCCACCCGGACGGCTGGACCCGGACATCGGTCCGGGAACCTCGCGGCTCCCGCGCCGTCCCTATTCGGTTTTGCTCCCGGTGGGGTTTGCCGTGCCGTTTCCGTCGCCGGAACCGCGGTGCGCTCTTACCGCACCGTTTCACCCTTACCTGCCCGCGGCCCTTCTCTGTGCAAGACCGGCGCGGACAGGCGGTTTGTTTTCTGTGGCACTATCCCTGGGGTCGCCCCCGCCGGACCTTATCCGGCACCGCATGTCCATGGAGCCCGGACTTTCCTCCCCGGCAGCCTTTCGGCGCGCGCCGGGACGGCCGTCCGGCCGACTGATGCGCATAAATTGGGCGTGGGCGACGACCCGGTCAAGCCCACGTCACCAGGGTTACCGGCGCCGCATTCGCGCGGCGGACGGTTTTAGACGGCCGGCCGGCCCGACAGGTCGCCGTGACGCGGCGATACCGAGCCGACCCGCGGTGCGCGGCGGACAAACGCCAGCACTGCGCTCCCGGCCTGGTAAAACAGCTGGCCGAGATACCGCGACCGCTCGATGTGTGCGGCACGGATCGCCTGCTCCATCTCGAAAGACGAGATCGGGGGGCGGGTGCTTTCATTGCGGGGGTAGTCGTTCATGTTGGACCTCTTCGGTGGTCGCGCACTTCGGCACGTTGCGGTGCAGCATAACAGAATTATTTAGTCTATGGAATGGATGTAATAGGAAGCCAGGGAAAATGATTTTAGAACTGTAGGAAAAGATGAGCACACCGTTCGACATGCGCGTCTTCGTCCGGGTGGTCGATCGCGGAAGCTTTTCCGCCGCCGGCAAGGACCTCGGGCTCACCCCCTCCGCCGTCTCCAAGCTGGTGTCGCGGCTGGAGGATCGGCTCGGGACGCGGCTCCTGCACCGCACCACCCGCCGCCTCGCCCTGACCCCGGAAGGAGAAATCTACAATCTTCGCGCCCGCGATATTCTCGGCGCGATCGAAGACGCCGAAACGGAGGTGACGCGCGCCGGGACGACGCCGCGCGGCCGCCTGCGGGTCAACATGGGGACGGCGTTCATGCTGCACGCCCTGGCGCGCGCCCTGCCCGATTTTCTCGCCCGCTACCCCGAGATCGAGGTCGAGCTGTCGGTCACCGACCGGCCGGTCGACCTGCTCCTCGAGAATTGCGACGTCGCCATCCGCACCGGCCCGATCGGCGATCCCTCGCTGATCGCGCGCGCCTTCGCGCGGAGTGAACGCCACGTGTTCGCCTCGCCCGACTACCTCGCCCGCCGGGGAACGCCGGCGACGCCCGACGATCTCGTGCATCACGAGTGCATCCGGCTGAGTTCGATGCCGACGCTCAATCGCTGGCCGTTCGTCTACCCCGAGGGCACGCGGGTGATCGAAGTGAGCGGGCGCATCACCGTCGACGACGCCGAGGCGGCGCTGCGGCTCGCGGTTTCCGGCGCCGGACTGATCAGGGTCGCCGACCTGCTCGGCGGCAACGCCGTCAGGCGCGGCGAGCTCGTGCCGCTGCTGATGGATTACCGCTTCGTCGAACCGGTGCCGGTCTCCGCCATCTACCCGTCGGGCCGGCACCGCATGGCGAAGGTCCGCGCCTTCATCGATTTTCTGGTCGAGAGGTTTTCCGGGCAGTCGTGGAGTCAGCTCGCGGACAAGCCCGAACGCATCGTCGCGGCGCCTTCGGCCTCGGCGGCGGACTGAGGCTCACGGCTTGCGCGCGGGCGCCTTGCCTCCGGCGATCGCCTGCTTGGCGGCGAGCAGCGCATGCAGGGTGTGAATGGTGGAGAGGTCGGCGCGTCCATCGACGCGCTCAGTGCGAAAATGTCGCTGGAAGGCGATGACGACCTGCGCGGTCAGGGTATCGTACACGCCGGTCGGAGCAATGCCGTAGCCGTAGGCGGCAAACGCCTGCTGCATGGCGGCGACTTCGTCGCCCAGGTCGCCCGGACCGAGGACAGGGCCGGCGTCGATCGGCGCGGGCGGCACCCACAGGCCGACCCCCGCCTCCGCAAGCCGCCGCCACGGGAATCGCTCGCCCGGATCGTCCTTGCGGCTCGGCGCGACATCGGAATGGCCGAGAACGCGGTCGGGACGAATGGACCACCGCGCAACGATGTCCTGCGTGAGCTCGATCACCGCGGCGATCTGCGCTTCGGGAAAATCGCGGTAGCCGAATTCGTGGCCGGGATTGACGATTTCGATGCCGATCGAGCGCGAATTGATGTCGTTCCCCCGCTCCCAGAACGAGGCGCCGGCGTGCCACGCCCGGTCGGCCTCGGCGACGAGCTGCAGCATCGCGCCGTCCTCGCAAACGAGGTAGTGGGACGACACGCGTGCTTCGCGGCTGAGGAGACGATCAAGCGCCGACTGCATGTCCCGCATCCCGGTGTAGTGCAGCAGCAGGATATCGGGCGCCGCCACACCGGTCCGCTCGTCGTGATTGGGCGACGGCGCGACATGGGCGACGAAACGCGAATCGGGCTTGAGGGTGGCGATGGCGTGCATGGGCGAAGCACGGTTTAGCGAAAATGGTTAAGGCGGGGTTAATCAAATCTTCGATGGCGGCAGGTCGCACGCCGTAACGCACCGCCCGCGGGGCGTTGCGCGCCAAATAAAAACGGCCCGGGTCGCCCCGGGCCGTTCGGTTTCAACTGCTGAGCAGTTGGTGAACCGCCGATTGGCTTAGCGTGGAGAAGCGCCGGCGCCGCGATCAGCATCCGGGCTCGCATTCGGGGCGGTCGCGCCCATCGGATGGCCGCTGGAATCCGTCTTCGCCCGCGGCTCGCCCGGCGACGCCGCGCCGGTCGTCGAGCGCGCGTTGTTCAGCTTCTTGAACTCGGCGTGCTGCTGCAGTTGGTCCTTCGACATCGACAGGCGCAGCCGGTCGGAGTTCGTATTGTTCTTGCTGCTGTTGGCCGGCACGATCTCGAACACGGTCATCGGCAGCGCGACATCCTTCTCGCCGAGGCCGAGGAAACCGCCGACGCCGACGACCAGCGCGTCGACCTTGCCGTTCTTGTCGATGAGAACGTCGTTCACGTCGCCGATCCTCTCGTCGTTGACGCCGACGACATCGACGCCGATCAGCTGCGACCCGAGCCACTGGCTCGGCGCCTGCTGCGTGATCACCTGCGCGCTGTGCCTTTGAGCGCTGTTCATCGCGCCGCTTTGGTTCGGGTTACTGGTCGATTCGGCGAGAGCGGTCGACAACAGAAGACCGCTCACGGCCGTGGCGGCCATGAGTGTACGAATCATTTTATCGTGCCTCCGTGGGTGGGACATAGGGGACGCTTCGAGCGTCCTCACCTTGGCTCAACCCATGTCGCTCCGCTCAGTTCCACCCGGCGACAGTGCGGCGCTTTGCTCCTCCGACATTTCGAACGCCGCGACCGGCTGTCGCACGACGGTCACCGTGCATGGCGCATGCGCAACCACCTGTGCCGAGACGCTGCCGAGGTAGCGGCGTAGCGGCGAGGCCCCGCGGGCGCCCATGATGATGTGGTCCACGTTGTTGTTGCGCGCATATTCGATGATCGCGGCGGCGGGATCGGGCGATTCGAACACGTGATAGGTAATGCGGTCTTCCGCGACCGGCAGCACGCGCGCCCAGTGCTTCAGATCGACC
>JAEULX010000065.1 GCA_016793685.1 Bradyrhizobiaceae bacterium | reverse complement strand
TAGCCCGACAGCGCCGATTTCTCGCCCTTCTTCCAGTCGCCCATGAATTGATTGTCGGGCGGATACACGATCGTCGCCTTCTCGCGCACCAGAATGGCGTCGGCGACCGGCTTGGGCGGGTCGTTATGGTACTGCGAGCAGTCGCGCATGGTCTGATCCTGCTCGACCCGCGCCTGCAGCTCGGGCGGAAGTTTGGACCAGGCCGCCGCCACCGCGCGCTCGACCTGCTCCCGGGAGACGGCGGATTTTTCCTCTGCCCCCAGGACCGGCAAGGTTGACAGGGCAAGCGCTGCGAGGGCCGCACAGGCAATTCTGTTCACGAAATCCTCCCTCAGCGCTTGATCGAGGGGACTTCGATCACGCCGCCCTCGGCTTTTTTCGTCAGATACGAGATGAGCGCGACCGTCACGTCGGAGGTGTAGCCGACATTCGGCATGCGCATCTGCCAATAGCAGTCCCAGATGCGGTGCTGCATGGTGCGCAGCGAAGCCTGGGACACCCGGTAGGTGGGCCATGAGCCCATCGTGGCCTGGGCGTCCTCGCGGTTGTTGAAATAGGGGAGTTTCTGCAGGCGGATGCGCTGGCCTTCCTGGCCGTGGCAGGTCTGGCAGGAGAAATCGTTGAGGCTGGAACGGCGGTAGAACAGCGCTTCGCCCAGCGCCACCATCTCGCGTTCCTTGGGATGCTCCATCCTGGCGGCGTACTTGTGCCCGTTCGACTTGTTGGCGACGAAGGCGACGAGCGCCTCGATCTCGGTCGCGGGATTGCCGCCCGAAGAGGCGAACGGCTTCTTGCGCAGCGGCGCGGTATCGATGCCCTGGACCGTTTCCATGCACCACAGGATGCGCGACTCCGCGTCCATGACCCGATCGGCGTCGGCGAAATAGCGCGGCAGCTTGGCGTAGGCGCCGTCCAGCTTGCCGGGCCCCTCGCCCAGATCGCAGGTCTCGAGCGAGACGTTCTTCGGTCCGCGTTTGGTGGCCCACAGGGCTTCGCCCGAATCGACGGCGAGATAGCCGGGATTCGACATCGGATCGGAAATCATCGCGCGGTATTTCTCCAGCGCCTTCTCCGAATCCTCCTCGGTTGCGGTCTGCGCGACCGCCGACGCTGTGAACGCAGCGAGAATGGCTGCGAGCGCCGCAATATGACATGCATTTTTTTGCATGCGTCCTCCGGATCCTTGGGCGGTGCACTGCCCTGGGTGCGACCAACGGGTGCACGGTGTTCGTTATTGGCTAGAAACTGCTATTACCTTTTTCGGCGCTGAATTGGAAAGAGATTTCTTGGTTCGCTCTTTTGCGATGCAATATATTCTCATCGGCGCGTGGCGCCGACTGCAAAGATCGGTGGCGGCCGGCGCCGATTCTCATTGCATCTTGCGCGGACATTGACTACGAGCGTGCAAAAGTTTGCATGTGTTGGCGGGTGTGCCGGAGGTGCGGAGGTATCTCCATCCTCGGGAACAGCCCGAGCATGCGCCCCAAAGCCCCGAGCTTAATGCTAAATCGCGGAGAACGCAGATGAAAATAACAATGAGCCGGCGCGCGGCGCTCGGATTGGGAGGCGCCGCCGTCGCCGCCATGGTGGTCGGCGCCCCGCGCGGGGCATTCGCCAAGAACGACCATGCCGATCTGATCAAAGCGTTTACCGGCGGCAAGGAACCGACCAAGGGCAAAGTCAAGCTCGACGTGCCGGACATCGCGGAAAACGGTAACACCGTGCCGCTGACCTTCAGCGTCGACAGCCCGATGACGGCCGATTCCTACGTGAAGGACGTGCTGATCGTGGCCGACGGCAATCCGCGCGGCGGCATCGCCACCTTCCACTTCACGCCGAGTTCCGGCGCAGCCGAGGCGTCGACCCGCATCCGTCTGGCCGAGACGCAGAACGTCATCGCCATCGCCAAGATGAACGACGGCGCGCTGTTCATCGATTCGAAGCCCGTGAAGGTCACCATCGGCGGCTGCGGCGGCTGACGGCCGCGCGACGTCGGACCATAAGAAACCAAGGAGAAGACAATGTCGACGCCCGCCCCGCGGCCCCGCATTCGTCTCGACAAGAAGGAAGCCAAGAAGGGCGACCTCGTCGAGGTAAAGGCGCTGGTCGCGCACATCATGGAATCCGGTCAGCGCAAGGATAAGGACGGCAACGTCATTCCCCGCAAGATCATCAACAAGTTCACCTGCGAGGTGAACGGCAAGCTGGTTTTTTCCGCCGACCTCGAACCGGCCGTGTCGGCAAATCCGTACATGCAGTTCAAATTCCGGGCCGAGGAGTCCGGCAAAGTCGTGCTGACCTGGATCGACGACGACGGGACCAAGATCGTCGGCGAAGAAACCATTACCGTGAGTTAGCGGCGCGCCGCATCGGGCCGTTCGCGCAAGTCAACCAATAAGAGCGTCCGCGGACGCTTCCCTTCCGCAACCTCCTCCGCTGGTGGGGAGAAAGTCGTGCGCAACGCGACGCCGGAAGGCCGGGAGAAACGTCAGCAATGGTGACACGGCGTGACCTTCTGCAATTGGCCGCCGCGACCGCGGCGATTGCGGGCGCGGGTGGCGGGTGGTCGCGCGCTTTCGCGCAGCAACGGCTCAGCCAGGCGGACCTGCTCGCTTTCGAACCGCTCGGCAATGTGACGCTGGTCCACGTCACCGACATTCATGCCCAGCTCGAGCCGATCTATTTCCGCGAGCCGGCGGTCAATCTCGGCGTCGGCGGCGCGAAGGGGCTGCCGCCGCACCTGACCGGCCGCGCCCTGCTCGACGCCTACAAGATCACGCCCGGCAGCGCGCTTGCCCATGCCCTCACCGACGAGGATTTCGTGGCGCTCGCCAAGGCTTATGGGCGGGTCGGCGGGCTCGACCGCATCGCCACCGTCATCAAGGCGATCCGCGCCGAGCGCGGCGAGCGCATGCTGCTGCTCGACGGCGGCGACACCTGGCAGAACTCCTACACCTCGCTCGCGACCAAGGGCCAGGACATGGTCGACTGCATGGCGCTGCTGAAGCCGGACGCCATGACGGCGCATTGGGAATTCACTCTCGGCGAGGAGCGCGTGAAGCAGCTCGTCGATGCGCTCGGTTTCCCCTTCCTGTGCCAGAACGTGCGCGAGAGCGAGTTCGAGGACGAGGTGTTCAAAGCCTCGGAGACCTTCGAGCGCGGCGGCGTCAAGATCGCGGTCATCGGCCAGGCGCTGCCCTACACGCCGATCGCCAATCCGCGCTGGATGATCCCGCATTGGACTTTCGGCATCCGCGAGAAGGAACTGCAGGCGGAGGTCGAGAAGGTGCGCGGGGAGGGGGCGGAACTCGTCGTCCTGCTCTCGCACAACGGCTTCGATGTCGACCGCAAGCTCGCCGCGCGGGTCAAGGGCATCGACGTCATCCTCACCGGCCACACCCACGACGCGCTGCCGGAGCCGGTGCGGGTCGGGAACACGCTGCTGATCGCCTCCGGCAGTCACGGCAAGTTCGTCTCGCGCCTCGATCTCGACGTGCGCGACGGCAAGGTGAAGGATGTCCGCTACAAGCTGATCCCGGTGTTCGCCGAGGCGATCGCGCCCGACGCGGAGGTGGCGGCGGCGATCGCGAAACACCGCGCGCCGCACAAGGCGATGCTCGCAGAGGAGGTCGGGCGCACCGAGACCACGCTCTATCGGCGCGACAACTTCCACGGCACGCTCGACGACGTGATCTGCGATGCGCTGCTCGCCGAGCGCGACGCCGAGATTGCGCTGTCGCCCGGCTTCCGCTGGGGCGCGACGCTCCTGCCGGGCCAGCCGATCACCCGCGATGACGTCTACAACGCGACCGCGATCACCTATCCGGCCGCCTATCGCATGACCATGTCGGGCGCGCGGCTCAAGGATGTGCTCGAAGACGTCGCCGACAACATCTTCAATCCCGACCCCTATCTGCAGCAGGGCGGCGACATGGTGCGCGTCGGCGGGCTCGCCTACACGATCGACATCGGCAAGCCGATCGGCTCGCGCATCGGCGATCTCAAGCTCGTGCGGTCCGGCGCCGCGATCGTTCCCGACAAGGATTACGTCGTCGCCGGCTGGGCGAGCGTGAACGAGGGAACCGAGGGCCCGCCGATATGGGACGTCGTGTTCGCCCATCTCGCGCGCCTGAAGACCGTGGCGCCGTCCGGCAGCGGCAATGTGAAGATCATCGGCGCCTGATTGGCGCCTGCGTGCGCACGCCCGGCGCGAAGACCAAGAATGCGGAGAGCGTCGATGTTGGACGACAAGATCGAAGCAGAAAAGCCCGGCGTCTCGCGACGCTCGCTGATCGCCAAAGGACTGGCGCTCGGCGGCGCGGCGGCGCTCGGCGGAGCCACCACGGCCAGCGCCGCCGGCAATCCCGCCAACCAGCCGCCCAACGTGCCCGAATGGTCCAAGGTTTTGGGCGACGGCGTCGCGGTCCGCCCTTACGGCCATCCCTCGAAGTACGAATCCAATGTCATTCGCCGCGATGTCGAGTGGCTGACCGCCTCGCGCGAAAGCTCGGTCTCGTTCACCCCGTTGCATGAACTCGACGGCATCATCACGCCCAACGGGCTGTGCTTCGAGCGTCACCATGGCGGCATCGCCGAGGTCGACCCCAATGACTACCGGCTGATCATTCACGGCCTCGTCGACAAGCCGCTGATCTTCACCCTCGACGATCTCAAGCGCTTTCCGCGGGTGAACCGCGCCTATTTCGCCGAATGCGCCGCCAATTCCGGCATGGAATGGCGTGGCGCGCAGCTCAACGGCTGCCAGTTCACCCACGGCATGATCCACAACGTGATGTACACCGGCGTGCCGCTGAAGATTTTGCTGGAAGAGGCGGGGCTGAAGCCGAACGCCAAGTGGCTGCTGCTCGAAGGCGCCGACGCCGCGGCGATGACGCGCTCGCTGCCGCTGGCGAAAGCGCTCGACGATTGCCTCGTCGCCTATCGCATGAACGGCGAGATGCTGCGGCCGGAGAACGGCTATCCCGCGCGCGTCGTGGTGCCCGGATGGGAAGCCAATATGTGGGTGAAATGGCTGCGCCGCATCGAGGTCGGCGACGAGCCGTGGCAGCACCGCGAGGAGACCTCGAAATACACCGACCTCCTCGAGAACGGCAAAGCCCGCCGTTTCACTTATGTGATGGACGCGAAGTCCGTCATCACCAGTCCGAGCCCGCAGGCGCCGCTCAAGCACGGCAAGGGCTTCACCGTGATCTCCGGCATCGCCTGGTCCGGGCGGGGAAAAATCGCGCGCGTCGACGTCACGCTCGACGGCGGCCGCAACTGGCGCAGCGCGCGGCTGGACGGGCCGGTGTGGGACAAGTCGATGACGCGGTTCTACGTCGAGTTCGACTGGGACGGCAGCGAGCTGTTCCTGCAATCGCGCGCGATCGACGAGACCGGCTATGTGCAGCCGACCAAGGACGAGCTGCGCAAGGTCCGCGGGGTCAATTCGATCTACCACAACAACGGAATCCAGACTTGGTATGTCGCGCCGAGCGGCGAGGTGGAAAATGTCGAGATTTCTTAAGCTCGCCGCCGTTCTTCTCCTGCTCGCCGGCGCGGCGGGCATTGGCTACGCGCAGGCCCCTTCCGGACGAAAGGGCGACAAGCCGGCGGCGACCAAGAAGGAAAACATGAAAGCGCGCGCGCCGACTGCGGCGCCCGAAGCGACGCCGGCAGCCAAGAAGGAGGATAAGAAAACGCAGGCGACCGCGGCGCCCGCGACGACGCCGGCAGCCGCATCGCCCCCCGTTCACTATGGCATCGGACAGGATGCGAAGCCGGAAGAGATCGCCGGCTGGGACATCGACATTCGTCCGGACGGCGCCGGCCTTCCGGTCGGCAAGGGCACGGCGCGCCACGGCGAGGAACTGTTCGTCGCGCAGTGCGCGGTCTGTCATGGCGAGTTTGGCGAAAGCGCCGGCCGCTGGCCGATCCTCGCCGGCGGGGCAGGCACCCTCGCGAGCCACGATCCGGTGAAGTCGATCGGCTCCTACTGGCCCTACGCCTCGACCTTGATCGACTACATCCGCCGCGCCATGCCCTATGGCAACGCCCAGTCGCTGTCGAACGACGACCTCTACGCGATCGTCGCGTACGTGCTGTACCTCAACGACGTCATCACCGATCAGAACTTCGAGCTTTCCGACAAGAACTTCGCGCAGATCAAACTCCCCAACCAGCCCAATTTCTATGACGACGACCGCGAGACGGCGGAGAAGGCGTTCTGGAAGAAGGAGCCGTGCATGACGAATTGCACCGCCGGCGCGCCGAAAATCCTGGGCCGGGCCCG
>JAEULX010000037.1 GCA_016793685.1 Bradyrhizobiaceae bacterium | reverse complement strand
CAGATCCATCACCGCCATATACTCATCGTAGAAAGCGCGATGGGCCGCAGCCGAATCGCCGTCCCCCTCCACCAGATGCATGAACAGCTTCCCATGCGCCTCGATGTGCCGGTCGAGGTTCATCGACATGAAGCCGTTGAGGTGAAGGAAGCCCGGATAGACGTCGCGCATGCCGCCCGGATTGGGGAACGGCACCTTGGTGATGACGTTCCGCCGGAACCACTCCATGCCGCGCTTTTCCGCGACCTTGTTGACCGCCGTCGGGTTGACGCGCGTATCGACCGGGCCGCCCATCAGGATCATCGACTCGGGGACGTGGTCGTCGCCGTTCGCTTCCATGAGCGCGATCGCCGCCAGCACCGGAACGGACGGCTGGCACACGGCCATCACGTGCGTGTCGCTGCCCAGCAGATGCAGCATCCCAATCAGGTAATCGATATAGTCGTCCAGATCGAACGATCCCTCGTTGATCGGGACCATCCGCGCGTCCACCCATTCGGTGATGTAGACGTCGTGCTGCGGCAGCAACGCCTGCACGGTCCCCCGCAGCAGGGTCGCGTAGTGGCCCGACATCGGCGCCACCACCAGCACGCGCGGATCGGGCTTATGGTCGAAGCCGACGCCGCGATCGAAATGCAGAAGCTTGCAGAACGGGCGCTCCCACAGCGCCTCGATGCGGACCGGAACGGTTTTGCCGTCGACGACCGTCTCGGAGATTCCCCATTCGGGCTGGCTGTAGCGCCGCGTCGCGCGCTCGAACAGCTCGCAGGCGGCGGCCACCGACTTGCCGATGGTCGTCTGCGACAACGGATTGGCCGGATTGTTGAAGTAGAGCCGGGTCGCGTCGGCAATGGCGCGCGACGGATTGAGCGCCGCGTGCGTCATCTCGTAGAACCAATAAAGCGGTGAAGAAAGCCCAACGTTGCCGTCGCCCCCGAAAGGCGGCGGGCCGCTGGTGTAGCTTATCGTCATGATTTTACTCCTACCGCATTTAATGTAACGCCGCGGCAGCAGCATTTTTTATTCTATATCAAAGATGCGACTGATTGCTGCAATGCGCAACAGAAAACGTTGCGCCGCGGCAAAAAAAGCCCTCCTGCCCCTGCGCCATGCCCAAGAACAATCAGGCGAACAATCAGGCCGTGCTCATTCCCCGGTTTGCAGCAACGAACCGTTGCGGCGGGCGCTGTCGAGCAGCCGGAGGAAGGCGAGCGCCCCCGCTGCGAAGAAAACGACATTCAGCGCAAAGGCTTGCAGCATCAGATCGGCGCGGAAGACGTGCTCGATGAGCAGCGCCCGCATCCCTTCGAAGACATAGGTGGGCGGCAACGCCCAGGCGACGTACTGCAGGAACGGCGGCAGGACCGAGACCGGGTAGTAGACGCAGGCCAGCGGAAGAAAAATGAACATGATGGTCCAGGCGAGATTCTCCGCCCCGAGCCCGTTGCGAAGAACGAGGCCCGACACGAAAATCCCGACCGCCCAGCTGGTCAGAATCAAGTTGGCGAAGAACGCCGCCAACGCCAGGCCAAGGCCGTAGAGGTTGAATCCGAAAAAGGCGATCGCCAGGAGCGAGACGGGGATCATCCCGATCAGCAGCCGCACCACGCTCATGATCATGAGCGCGGCGATAAACTCGGCCGGCCTGAGCGGGCTCATCATGAGATTGGCGAGGTTGCGCGACCACATCTCCTCGAGAAACGACACAGAGAAGCCGAGCTGCCCGCGGAACAGGATGTCCCACAGCAGCACCGCACCGATGAAGGTGCCGCCGGCGCGGGCAAAGAAGCTGTCCGTTTGCGCCACATAGAGCTGCAGAAAGCCCCACGTGAGCATCTGCACCGCCGGCCAGTAGATGATCTCGAGCAGCCGCGGCCACGACGAGCGCAGCAGGTACCAGTAGCGCTCGACCATCGCCGCGATCCGATAAGCGGAAATGCCGGGCGCCGTGCCGCCGCGCGCACTCACTGGGCGGCCTCCAGGTTCTGGCGGCCGCGCGCGACGTCGAGGAACACCTCTTCGAGCGTCTCCCGGCCGTAGCGGGCGAGCAGCGCTGCGGGCGTGTCGTCGTCCTCGATCCTGCCGCGCTTCATGATGATCACCCGCTCGCACAGGCGCTCGACCTCGCCCATGTTGTGGGATGCGAGCAGCACGGTCGCGCCGCGCGCGACCCGGTAGCGTTCGAGATGGCTGCGCACCCAGTCGGCGGTGTCGGGGTCGAGCGAGGCGGTCGGCTCATCGAGCAGCAGCACCTCCGGCCGATTGAGCAGCGCCTTGGCGAGCGCCACCCGCGTCTTCTGGCCGGCGGAAAGCTTGCCGGTCTGCCGATCGAGAAAATCCCCGAGGTCGAGGTCGTCCGCCAGCTCGCGCAGGCGATCCGGGATACCGTCGACCCCGTACAGTCGCGCGAAGACGGTAAGATTCTGCCGCACCGTCAGGCGCATCGGCATCTCGACATAGGGGCTTTCGAAGTTCATGCGGTGAAGCACGCGGTAGCGCTGGCGCGGCATCTCCGCCCCCAGCACCGCGACCGCGCCGGAGGTCGGCGTCACCAGGCCCATGATCATTGCGATGGTGGTGGTCTTGCCGGCGCCGTTGCCGCCGAGCAGGCCGGTGACAGAGCCGACCGGCAGGGCAAAGGAGATGCCCGCGACCGCCGTGCCGCTCTGGTACACCTTGACGAGGCGATCGACGACGATGGCAGGAGGCGTGTCAGTCATAACGGCGCCTGAGTGGTCCCGTCGGAGCAAGCTTGGGGCTTTTCACCGGGGCGGACGCCGGTCCGCCCTGGAAAATGCGGTCACATGGAGAAAGCCGGGAACGCGTCTGATGTATGCGGGGCGGCCGCGGAAGCAAGGGTTGCCCCGGCACCCGCAATTCAGCTGCGAACCGCCCGCGGTTGGATCGCGGCGTTTGGACTAACTAGCCGCGGACGGTGGCGTTTTCGGCGGCGAACCGGTTCCCACCCCCGGATCACGTCCGGGGGCATGCTTCGCCGGAAAATACGTTAGCCATCCTATCCGTTCGACGAGCCTACCCCGCGGTGACGTCGTGCAGCGCCTCGACGATCTCGTCCACCGCCGCCTCGACCAGTTCCGGGTCGTCCCCTTCGCCGGTGACGCGGATGACCGGCTCGGTGCCGGACGGCCGCACGATCAGCCGGCCCTGACCGTTGAGCCGCTGCTCGGCGTCGGCGATCGCGTCGCGTACTTTCGCGTGCTCGGTCGGCTTGTCCTTGCCGTTGCTGCGATAGCGCACGTTCTTGGTCACCTGCGGCAACGGATCGAAGCGATGGCAGACCTCGGAGACGCGTTGGCCGAGCTTCTTGACCACCGCGAGCACCTGCAACGCGGCGACAAAGCCGTCGCCCGTCGTCGCATAGTCCGAGAGGATGATGTGGCCGGAAGGCTCGCCGCCGAGATTGTGGCCGCGGGCGCGCATCTCTTCCAGCACATAACGGTCGCCGACCGGGGTGCGCACGAGCGACAGCCCGACCGACTTGAGATGCCGCTCCAATCCGAGATTGCTCATGATGGTCGCGACCAGACCGGGCTGGGCGAGCCGTCCGTCTTCGTTCCAGCTTTCGGCGATGACCGCGAGAAGCTGGTCGCCGTCGATGAGATGGCCGCGTTCATCCACCATGACCACGCGGTCGGCGTCGCCGTCGAGCGCGATCCCCACGTCGGCGCGCATCTCCCGGACCTTCGCCATGAGCGCGTTCGGCGCGGTCGAACCGCAGTCGCGGTTGATGTTGAAGCCGTCCGGCTCGACCCCGATCGAAATGACTTCGGCGCCGAGTTCCCACAGGGCTTCCGGCACGACCTTGTAGGCGGCCCCGTTGGCGCAATCGACCACGACGCGCAGCCCCTCGAGCGACAGCGTGCGCGGCAGCGTGCGCTTGGCGAATTCGATGTAGCGGTCGTGAACGCCCTCGATGCGCTTGGCCCGCCCGAGCGCGGCGGATTTGGCGAGCTTCTTCGCGAGGTCGGAATCGATCAGTTGCTCGATCTCCTCCTCCGTCTCGTCGGAGAGCTTGTAGCCGTCGGGCCCGAACAATTTGATGCCGTTGTCGGCATAGGCGTTATGCGAGGCCGAAATCATCACCCCGACATCCGCCCGCATCGACCGGGTGAGCATGGCGACCGCCGGCGTCGGCATCGGGCCAAGCAGCAACACATCGAGGCCGACGGAGGTGAAGCCGGCGACCAGCGCCGTCTCGATCATATAGCCCGAGAGTCGCGTGTCCTTGCCGATCACCACCCGGTTGCGATGCTCGCCGCGATGAAACAACAAGCCCGTCGCCTGGCCGACCCGCAAAGCCAAGTCCGGCGTGATCACACCGTTCGCCCGGCCGCGAATGCCGTCCGTACCAAAATATTTGTGCGTCATGGTGTCCTGACAACGTGCAATGACAATATGCCCGCGCGCACGGCGCGCAGGCTTCAACGAGCATTGTACGGCATTTTTGGCCGAAAAACGAACATCGGCCCGGAAAATGCGGCGCTAAGGATAATGCTCCCGGGCCAGACGCAAGACGAATGCGGACGAATTCTTGCCGTTACCCGCTCAGGGCTGGCTAATCGACACAGGATCGGATGCCGGGAAGCTCTCCTCCAGCGCCTCGTCGAGTTCTTCGTCTTCGTGCTTGCGGATTTTCTCGGATTCCCGCTTCGGCTTGTGCTTGCTCTCGGCTTCGGGCGCACGCGGCGTGCGGCCGGCCGACTTGTCCTTATGGCTCATAAACGTACTCCTCGCTTGCGCCGTCCCGCCCTCACGCGCACGCAGGGATAACGCCGTCGCGCCGCAAGCGTTCACACACCGTTCAGCGAGGCCTGTCGATCCACCAGGATAACGTGCAGCCGCCGCGGGCCGTGCGCGCCGAGGATAAGGGTCTGCTCGATGTCGGCGGAGCGCGACGGGCCGGTGACGAGGTTGATCGCGCGCGGCAATCCGTCGGGACCGAACCGGTCGCGCAGGGCGGCGAGCACGCTTTCGTAGTCGCCTTGCACCGTGTCGGCGGCGACGACCACGATATGGTTGTCGGGCAGGAAATTCAGCGTGGTTGGGTTGTCCGGACCCGAGAGCAGCACGAGGGTCCCGGTTTCGGCCGCAGCGCCATCGGCGTGGGAGATCGCGACGAGATCGTCTCCCGCGGTGGCGCCTATTGTAACGGTGAGCGCCGGTTCGCGTTCCCAAGGCGCTGCGGCGAGCACGGGATCGGCGCCGCGCTTGAGCGCAAGCGGCAGATTGTGCGCGCGGAGATAATCGCCGACCGCGGCCGGCAGATCATCGAGGGAGGCGATGCGCTGCGTGGTGCCGGACACCGCTTCGATCTTGGCGAGGAGCAAGGCGATCCGCTCCTCCGCGCCGAGTTGCCCGCGCTTGGGAATGACGCCGCGCGGATGATCGCGCAGCCGGTCGGCAACCGCCTTGCGGCGCGGCTCCTCCGCGCCCGTGACACCAAGCGCGCGGCGGATCGAAGCGAATACGAGATCGCGCGAACTCATGACCGGCTCCGCTCCCGCCACTGTTCCTGGAAGGTCTTGCCCTGCGGCGCGGGAAGGTCGCGATGCTTGGTCCAGCCGGTGGCGAACGGAAGAGAGCGAAACCGCCCTTGCTTGCGCCCGAACCACGCGAGCACTTGCATGGCGGGCCAGGTCGCGAGCCGGTAGAGGCGCGGCCGCTTGGCGAAGAACGCCCAGAGCTTCATCCCCGTGCGTTGCACCGTCGGCGACAGGCGCCGCTCGAACTCGCGCTCGCGCCAGAACCGCATCAGCCGCGGCAGCGGAATGCGGACGGGACAGACTTCCTCGCAACGTCCGCAGAAGCTCGAGGCGTTGGGCAAATGACCCGCCTTGTCGATGCCGATCAGGCTCGGGGTCAATACCGCGCCCATCGGCCCGGGATAGACCCAGCCATAGGCGTGGCCGCCGATCGCATGATAGACGGGGCAATGGTTGAGGCATGCCCCGCAGCGAATGCAGCGGAGCATGTCGCGGAACTTGCCCGCCAGCATCGCCGTGCGGCCATTGTCGACGATGACGATGTGATGCTCGAGCGGCCCGTCGGGATCGTCGGGACGGCGCGGCCCGGTCATCACCGTGGTGTAAACCGACATTTCCTGGCCGGTGGCGGATCGCGCGAGCACCCGCATGAGCTGCGCCATGTCATCGAGCGTCGGCACGAGCTTCTCGATGCTGGCGAGCACGATATGCACCTTGGGCAAGGTCGCGGTGAGGTCGCCGTTGCCTTCGTTGGTGACGATCACGGCGCTGCCGGTCTCGGCGACGAGGAAATTGGCGCCGGTGATGCCGACATCGGCGGCGAGAAACTTGGCGCGCAGCGTTGCCCGCGCCTCCGCCAGCAAGGCGGCCGGTTCGTCGAGATTGCGGTCCTTCGGCAGATCCTTGTGAACCCGGCGGAAGTCGGCCTCGATCTGCGCTTTGCGCAGGTGGACCGCCGGCATGATGATATGCGACGGCAACTCATGGCGAATCTGGATGATGTATTCGCCGAGATCGGTCTCCACCGGCGCAAACCCGTTCGCCTCGAGGAAAGCGTTGAGGCCGGTCTCCTCGCCGACCATCGACTTGCCTTTGGTGATGACCTCGGCGCCGTGTTCGCGGCAGATGTCGGTGACGATCCGGTTCGCCTCATCCGCGGTAACGGCGAAATGCACCTTTGAGCCGCGCGCCATCGCGCGCGCCTCGAAGGTTTCGAGATAGAGATCGAGGAAGCTCAGCGTGTGATTCTTGATGTCGCGGGCGGAATCGCGCAGCGCGTCGAATTCCGGCAGCATGTCGGCCACGTTGCGCCGGCGCTGGGGAAAATTCGTCTCGACGAAATGCAGCGCCTTCTGCAGCTCGGGATCGACAAGCGCGGCTTTGGTGTTGTCCTTGAAGCGCGGCGAGGTCGTGTGATGGGTCATCGGGCCGCCTCGGTCGCAACGGAGCCTTCCTCAGGTTCGGCCGGCGCGCCGATCGGCGGCTGGTCGAGCTGCCCCGCGAGCACTTCGGCCACATGGCGCACCGCGACCGTCCGGCCGTCGCGCGCCAGCTTGCCGGCGATGTTCATGAGGCAGCCGAGATCGCCGCCGAGCAGCAGGTCGGCGCGGGTGGCGACGACATTCGCCGCTTTCTTGCCGACCATCACATTGGAAATGTCGGGATACTTGACGCAGAACGTGCCGCCGAAGCCGCAACAGGTCTCGCCGTCGGGCAACTCCTTCAGCATCAGGCCGCCGACCGAACCGAGCAGCCGGCGCGGCTCCTCCCGAACGCCGCATTCGCGCAGGCTCGAACAGGAATCGTGGTAGGTGGCGGCCCCCTCAAAGCGTGCGTCGGTGCTGGTGACGCCGAGCACATCGACCAGAAACTGCGTCAGCTCGTATGTCTTTGCCGCGAACGCGTCGGCGCGCGGCTGCCAGTTCGGATCGCCCGCGAACAGCTCGGGATAGTGCACGCGCACCTGGCCGGCGCAGGAGCCGGACGGCGCGACGATATAATCACAATGCTCAAAAGCGGCGATCACCTGTTCGGCGATCGCACGTGCGCTTGCGCGGTCGCCGGAATTGAATGCCGGCTGGCCGCAGCAGGTCT
>JAEULX010000006.1 GCA_016793685.1 Bradyrhizobiaceae bacterium | reverse complement strand
CCGGGCGCGAGGGTTCTGGCGTTCTGCGCCGCATTGGCGATGGCGACGGCCGGGAACGCCCGGGCTCAAGACGACCAAAAGGCGAGCGCGGCGGATCGGGCGGCGGTCGCGGACTGTGTCAAGCTTGCGGTCGCAGCCATGAAGCGCCGCAACGACAGCCAGGCCGGATCGGACGACACGGCCCGGCGGCAAACGATCGATCCGGCGGCATGGCTTGCGGAGCTTGCCGCCAAGAAAACCGAGATCAACCGATCGAGCTGTATTGGCGTCGTCAGCGAGCCATGCCAGGCCGCTCCGGAGAATGGCTCGACCATGAGCATGGCCGAATGTTCGCGGCGCGAATTGCGCGTCTGGGACGAGCGCCTGAACGCAGCGTACAAGACCTGGATCAGCAAATGCTCCAACGAAGAGAATTGCGAAGCCCGCCGCAAAATGGAGCGAGCATGGATCGCCTATCGGGATGCGCTGTGCATTCTGCCGCGGACCGAGGGCGGCACCATCGCGATCATCGAAGGCAGCGAGTGCATGCTGGGCGCGACCGCGCGCCAAGCAATCTGGATCGAGCAGCAGAACGCGAACATGGAAGACAGATAGAATTGCGACGGGACGGCAATATTTGGTCGCGAGGCGAATTCGGTCGAGGGTACGGGAGGCCGGGATGCGGCGAGTGCTACTGGGACATTTGATTGCTTGCGCGCTGGTGCTGCCGGCGGCCGCGCAGAATGCGCCGGGCGTGACGGACACCGAGATCAAGATCGGCCAGACCATGCCCTATACCGGCCCCAGCGCCCGCCGCGCGCTGCAGGGCAGGGCGGAAATCGCCTACATGCAGATGATCAACGATCAGGGCGGCGTCAACGGCCGCAAGATCAACCTGATCAGCGTCGACGACGGCTACATGCCGTGGCGAACCGGCAACGAGACGCGCAAATTGATCGAGAACGACCAGGTCGCATTCATCTTCGGATCGATCGGCACCCCATCCGAACTCGCGGTCGCGCATTATCTCAATGAGCGGAAAATTCCGCAGCTGTTCATCGGCAGCGGGGCCTATCGCTGGGGCGCCGACTACAAGGCGACGCCGTATACGATCGGCGGCGTGCGCCCGACCTTTCGCGTCGGCGCGCGCGCCTACACGCGCCACGTCCTGGCGCAGAATCCGAACGCCAAGTTCTGCATCCTCTATCAGGATGACGATTTCGGCCGCGACTATGTCGACGGCATGCGGGACGTGCTGGGCGACACATATGCCACGCGGGTGAGCGAGGCGACATACCTGCGCTCCGATAAAACGGTCGCCCCGCAGATCGAGCATCTGAAGGCCGCCGGCTGCGACGTGCTGGTTTCCGGGACGACGCCCGATTTCGCCATTCAGGTGATCCGCAAGCTCCATGATCTCGGCTGGAAGCCGACGCTCATGATGAGCAATGTCTCGACGTCGCTGCCGGTCGTGCTCGGGCCCGCGGGCGTCGAGAACAGCATCGGCATGCTGTCGTCCGCCTACGCCAAAGATCCAACCGACCCGGAGTGGACCGATGATCCGGGGATGAAGGACTTCAAGGCGTGGGCGGCCAAATACCTGCCGGACGCCGATATCCGCCAGACCTATGTCGTCGAGGGCTACATCGCCGCCGCCACCCTGGTGCAGGTGCTCAAGCAGGCCGGCGACGACCTTTCCCGCGAGAACATCATGCGGCAGGCCAAGAACCTGCGCGGCCTCGAGCTTCCCATGCTGCTGCCTGGGATCAAGGTCGACACCAGCCCGACCGATTACCACGCGATCCAGCAACTGCAGCTGATGCGCTGGGACGGCGAGCGCTGGGTGCGCTTCGGTCCCGTATTGACGGACGAAAAATAGGGGTTTCGGCTCACGAGCATTTTCCGGCGAAGTGCGAAGCGGTTCGCCGCAGAAAATGCGACCGGTCAGGACTTGATCTGGATCGCCTTGTATTCGAGGTACTCTTCGAGCCCCACTTGGCCGAGCTCGCGGCCGCGGCCGGACTGCTTGAAGCCGCCGAACGGCGCGAGGAAATTGAACGGCGCGCCATTGATGTCGACTTGGCCGGTGCGCAGCCGGCGCGCGACGCCCAACGCATGCTCCGGATCCTGTGACCACACGCCGCCGGCGAGCCCGTACATCGTGTCGTTGGCGATGCGGATCGCGTCATCTTCGTCCTGGTAGGCGATGATCGCGAGCACCGGCCCGAAGATCTCCTCCTGGGCGATGGTCGCATGCGGATCGACGCGTCCGAACACCGTCGGCTTGACGTAGTAGCCTTTGTCGAGGCCCTCCGG
>JAEULX010000264.1 GCA_016793685.1 Bradyrhizobiaceae bacterium | reverse complement strand
CCGACGGGAAAATCCTACATCTTCGTAGGCGCTTTCCGTGACGACGAGCATTTCGTGTTCGCGACGGACAAGGACTCCGGCTGGGGAGAAATGAATGACGGTCAGTTGGAAGATTGCTGGACCGCCTTCAATCCAGGTTTTGTCGGGGCGGGATGCAGCCGGTTTGCGCGTAGCAAGTAAGTAGCGACCGGCGGCGGCGCGTCGCTCCGTCCGCTAGGACTCATGTCCAAAGCAGAGAGCCGCCCCGTGGGCGGCTCCGTAACGGCGAGACGCGTTCAATAGTAGGGAAGCGTGCCATCCTGACCCATGACGGACCTCCGGGTTTTCGCCCCCCGAAGCAGAGATCACCTTAGAACGATTTTATTCTCTCACGTGTGCCGTACATCACAAATTGTCCGCAGCGGTTTCAATGGCGGCGGCTTTCGCCATCCACAGACCAAGGGACACCACGTACGCATCGCACCCAATTGCCGCAGCCGCACAATAGGTTCAATCTCCAACACATAGGGCCCGACGCGCGGGGGGATACCGAGGGGAGCGTCGGGCTCTTTGCTTTTTTGGACCAGGCCTGCCGCCGCGCTCGCATCGCGCGAAAGCACGGCGTGCCGCGAGCGCAGGATTAACCGCGCCGCAAGCTATTGGCTGTTATCGCTCGTCCTGTCGGGACTGCCCGGCCTGAGCCGCACGCTCAGGCAGAGCGGAAGGGAGCGCCCAGCAATGCAGGAAATCGCATCCACGATCTTTGCCTCTACGACGCTGATAGCGGCGTTCCTGTGTGTGGGCTCGCTGATCGGCTGGCGCTTGTATTAGGCGCGTAGCGGGGCGACCCGCCGTCGCCGCAGCGCATTTTTTCCGGGTAACCGAGAACGCGTCTCGCCGGCGAGCGCTGCCGCTTGCGACATGCATGCTGATTCCGGGGCAAGCCGCCCACCGTTCCGGAATGATGTCGCCCACCTGTTCCGAGATTATTCCGCCCACCGTTCCGAGATGATCTCGCCCACCATTCCGGGATGATTCCGCCCGGGTCGGGGTCGCCTCTGCTGGCCTGTTTAGGATCCGCTCCTTTGGCTGTTCCAAGGGAGGGACCGGATGCCGGCAGAGAGGACGACGATGCGCCAGGTGCGCGAAGTTCTTCGCTTGAAGTTTGCGGGCGTGCCGACGCGGGAGATCGCCCGCCGCGTTGGGGTGGCGGCGTCGACGGCGCGGGCGACGATCGACCGGTTTCAGGCAGCCGGCCTGAGCTGGCCCTTGCCCGCCGAGATGACGGAGGCTGCGCTGGAGGCGCGGCTCTACGCCAACGTCGGCACGAAGCAGGGACATCGGCGTCAGGTGGAGCCCGACTGGGCGGCGATCCATCGCGAGCTCAAGCGCAAGCACGTCACGCTGTCGATCCTGTGGGACGAGTACATTGAGCGCCATCCCGACGGCTATCGCTATTCCCGGTTCTGCGAACTCTACCGCGCCTGGGAGAGCAAGCTCTCGGTCACGATGCGCCAAACCCATGCGGGCGGCGATAAGCTGTTCGTCGATTATGCCGGCGACACGGTCCCGGTGATCATCGACCGGCTGACCGGCGCGACGCGTCCGGCGCAGATCTTCGTGGCCGTCCTTGGCGCCTCGAACTTCACCTACGCCGAAGCGACGTGGACGCAGGGGCTCGGCGACTGGATCGCCGCCCATACGCACGCCTTCTCCGCGATCGGCGGAGCGCCGCAGCTGATCGTGCCCGACAACGCCAAGGTCGCCGTCATCAAAGCGTGCCTGTACGAGCCGCAGGTCAATCGCACCTATGCCGAGATGGCGGCCCATTACGGAGCCGCCGTGCTGCCGGCCCGGCCGCGCCGGCCGCGCGACAAGGCGAAGGTCGAGGCCGGCGTGCTGATCGTCGAGCGCTGGCTGATCGGCCGGCTGCGCCATCGCCGATTTCATAGCCTGGCCGAACTGAACGCGGCGATCGGCGAGCTGCTCATCCGCCTCAACGAGGAGCGGCCGATCCGGCGGCTCGGCGTGACGCGGCGGCAGTTGCTCGAAGAGCTCGATCGTCCCGCGCTCAAATCGCTGCCGGTCGAGCCTTACGTGTTCGCCGAATGGCGCGTGCGCCGCGTCGGCATCGATTACCATGTCGACGTCGACGATCACTTCTACAGCGTCCCCTACCGCTTCGCGCGCGCCGAGGTGGAGGTCCGTCTCACCGCCCGCACCATCGAGGTCTTCGCCCGCGGCGAGCGGATCGCCGTGCATCTACGATCGAGCGGCAACAACAAACACACCACCATTCCTGACCACATGCCGTCCAGTCATCGCCGCTACGCCGACTGGACCATCGACCGCATCCGCAAGGACGCCGCCGGCGTGGGGCCGGCGACCGCCGCCCTGTGCGATCTCATCCTGGAGCGGCGGCCCCATCCGGAGCAGGGATTCCGAGCCTGCCTCGGCATTTTGCGCCTCGCCAGACCGTTCGGCGTCGATCGCCTCGAAGCTGCCGCCACCCGCGCCATCGAGATCGGCGCGCTCACCTACGGATCGGTCCGTTCCATCCTCGACAACAAACTCGATCGCCACGCTGCGCACCAGCGCGCCGCAGACAGCGTGCCGATCCTCCATCCCAACATTCGCGGCGCGCGCTACTATCAATAGGAGACCAGACCTTGCTCACCCATCCAACCCTCGACCGCTTGCATGAGCTCGGCCTTGCCGGAATGGCCAAAGCGTTCGCCGAGATCGAAGCGTCCGACGAAGCCGCCAACCTCACGCATCCCGAATGGCTCGCCCTCTTGCTCGATCGCGAGATCAGTCATCGACGTGACAGACGCCTCATGGCGCGACTGCGATACGCACGGTTGCGCCATCAAGCCTCCGTCGAAGACGTCGACTACCGCGCGACGCGCGGCCTCGATCGCGCGCTCTTTCAAAAGCTCGCCGACGGACAGTGGATCGATGCGCATGAGAATTTGATTCTGTGCGGGCCAACCGGCGTCGGCAAAAGTTGGTTGGCGTCAGCGCTCGGCCACAAAGCCTGTCGCGACAACCGCTCTGTTCTGTATCAACGCATTCCCAAGCTCTTCGCCGACCTCGCATTGGCGCGCGGCGATGGCCGCTATGCGCGGCTCCTGCGGGCGCTTGGGGGTGTGCAGCTCCTCATCCTGGATGACTGGGGTCTCGAACCGCTCGACGCCGCCGCACGCCATGATCTCCTCGAGATTCTCGAAGAACGCTACGGCCGGCGCGCCACCATCATCACCAGCCAAATCCCCGTCGACCAGTGGCACGACGTGATCGGCAACCCAACCTATGCCGACGCCATTCTCGATCGCCTCGTCCACAACGCGCATCGCATCAATCTCGCCGGAAACAGCCTGCGACGCGACCGGCCCGCAAAGCCCGTGAAGGATTGACCGACCCGCAGCACGCTGTAAAAATTCAACCGCCAGCGAGGCTCCCCGCCCTGGGCGACATCATGTCGGAATAACGGGCGGCATCATCTCGGAATGCCCGGGCGACTTCGTCGGAATAGGCACATTGCTACCGGAGCGGGCCGTTGCCATAGCGCAACACGCGCTACGTACAAGCGCCGACGCAAGGGATGGGCCGCTGTTCCGCCTCAAATGAGGCCCTAGGGTGCCGGGACAACCCGAGGGGGATGCAATGAGTAAAATGACCGACAGGTTGGTTCTCGACTTCATTAAGCAACAATACCACCCGTACGATACG
>JAEULX010000252.1 GCA_016793685.1 Bradyrhizobiaceae bacterium | reverse complement strand
TGACCTTCAAGCTGCGCGAGATCGGCGCGTTGCGTGCGCAGCATGCGCCGCAGATCAAGGTTATTCTCGTCGAAGAACCGGAGCCGGAAGGTCCCTTCGGCGCCAAGGGCGTCGGCGAAATTGGGCTCGTGCCGACCGCGGGCGCGGTCGCCGGAGCGCTAGAGGCGTTCGACGGCGTTCGCCGCATGCGCCTGCCAATGAAGGATTCGCCGGCGGCGCGCGCCATGAATCTCGGGCGCATTTCCGACGCCGAGCGCGATCAATGGCACTGACCGGATCGCTGGTGGTCGGTCCCGATCGCAGTGGGCGAACCGTTGCGATCGTCGACGGGATTGTCGCCGCGCGGGCGCCGGACGCGACGCCGACCCTGCACTGCTCCGACGGCGAGATCGTCCCGGGCGCGGTCTGCGCCCACACCCACATGTACAGCGGGCTTGTGCCCTACGGCATGCCGCAGCCGGCGTCGCCGCCGGAAAACTTTCTCGAGATTCTCGGCAAGGTCTGGTGGCGTCTCGACAAGGCCATCGACGCGCAGAGTCTGGAGGCGAGTGCCCGCGACTATATTGCGCGCGCATTGCTCGCCGGCACGACGACGCTGGTCGATCACCACGAATCCCCCAACATGATCGACGGCTCGCTGGCCATTCTCGGCGACGCTTGCGCGGCGCTCGGAATAAGGGCGGTGCTTTGCTATGGCGCGACGGAGCGCAATTTTGGCCGCGAGGAAGCGGTCCGCGGGCTCGCCGAATGCTGCAAGGTGCAAGCATCGCCCTTGCTGCGCGGCCTGATCGGTTTGCATGCGAGCTTCACGGTGAGCGACGACACCGTGCGCGAGGCAGGCGATCTCGCGCGCGATTTCGGCACCGTTCTCCATGTTCATGTGGCCGAAGACATGGCCGATGTCGCGGACGCGCAGGCGCGCGGCTCGGCCGGTCCGCTGGAGCGCCTTCTTTCGCTGGGCGCGCTCGTTCCCGGCTCGATCCTGGCGCATGGCGTGCATCTGAGCGCCGACCAGGTTCGCGCAGCCGACGCCCACCGCTGCTGGTTCGTGCACAATCCGCGCTCCAACGAAGGCAATCGTGTCGGCTATGCGCGCATGCTGTCCCATTCGACCCGGGTTGCGCTCGGGACCGATGGATGGAACGCCGATATGGCCGAGGAGGAAAGCGCGTTGGCGCGTCTGGCCGGACAGAACGGCGATGCGGGGTTCTCCGGTCGCCTCGCCGCCGGCCACCGGTTGGTCGCCGAGCGCTTCGACACGCATCCGGAGCCGCTGGCGCCGGGCGCTGTCGGCGATCTAGTCGTGCGGACGAATGGCGGGATCCGCCATGTCGTGGTCGGAGGCCGGCCGGTCGTTTGCGATGGCCGGCTCGTGAATGGAAACCTGGATACGATTGCGGAGGCCGCGCGCACTCAGGCGAGCCGGCTGTGGACCCGCATGGCAACGATTTGACTGGGTGGAAGGCGTAAGCGATGGCGCGTCTCGGACTTGAACGCAGCGTGGTCGACGCGGAGGTGTACGGGCGGACGGTTCGCCGCTTTGGCGAATCCGGCGTCATTCTGCCGACGATCGGCCAATTGAAGGATCCAGGCGCAATCCCCGCCGACATTCGCCAAAAGCTGCGAAGCGTCGATCCCGATTCGCCGCATCCGCTCAACCTGTTTCGCGTGCACTGGTTCAACGACGCCCAGCGCACCTCACTCTCCGACGTGCCCGCCCATATCGAGCTGCCGCCGCAGCTGACCGGCGTGCCGGCGCGGATCGTTGTGATGCTGGGCAATCGCTTTCCGATGATCCATGCGCACAAGGTGCTGGCCGCGTATGGCTGCCTCGTGCCGCGCGTGGTCAGCGGCGAATTCGACCCGACGCATCACCGCGCGATCTGGCCTTCGACCGGAAACTACTGTCGTGGCGGCGTCGCCATCTCCCGCATTCTCGGATGCCGCGGGGTTGCCGTCCTGCCGGAAAACATGAGCAAGGAGCGGTTCGACTGGCTGGAAAAATGGGTGACCGATCCAACCGACATCGTCCGGACCCCCGGTTCGGAAAGCAACGTCAAAGAGATCTACGACATGTGCGCCGCGCTCGACCGCGATCCGGCGAACATCATTTTCAATCAGTTCTGCGAATTCGGAAACTATGTCGTTCACCGGGCCTGTACGGGCGCGGCCGTGCAGCGCGTCTTCAATCAACTCGCCGAAGGGCATCCGGCGACGAGGCTTGCGGCGTTCGTCGCCGCGACCGGGTCGGCCGGCACACTGGCGGCGGGCGATCATCTCAAGGCGGAGTTCGGAACCAAGATCGTCGCAGTGGAAGCGGCCGAATGCCCGACACTTCTGTGCAACGGGTTCGGCGAACACAATATCCAGGGCATCGGCGACAAGCACATTCCCTTCATCCACAATGTCATGAACACCGATGTCGTCGTCGGCGTGAGCGACCACGCGACGGATACGCTGTTCGTCCTGTTCAACACGGCCGAGGGGCGCAAGTATCTGGTCGAACGGCGCGGACTTGACGCCGGCCTTGTGAGTCAACTCGGAAATTTCGGCCTGTCCGGCCTGTGCAATATTCTGGCGGCGATCAAGAGCGCGAAATACTTCGATCTCGGTCCCGATGACGTTATCGTCACGGTGTCGACGGACGGCGGACAGATGTACGGAAGCGAAGTCGACAAGGCGCTGCGGCGCTACTTCGGCAATCGCTTCGACGCCGTCACCGCGGGCGAGGTTTGGGGGCAGTCGCTTGCCGCCGCGACGACGGACAATCTGCTCGAGCTCCGCCATATCGATCGCAAGCGGATATTCAATCTCGGCTATTTCACCTGGGTCGAGCAGCAGGGCGTTTCGCTCGAGGAATTCACCATGCGGGCGCGGCAGGCATTTTGGGACGGCCTGCTTGATTTGGTGCCGGCGTGGGACGGAATGATTGCCGAGTTCAACGCCAAGAGCGGCGCGTCCGCCTGAGCATGAAGACTGGGACATGAAGACTGAGACATGAAGACCGTGGCGCCGAAATTCGTTTGCCACGGCTGCGGCGCGATCGTCGACAGTGCGCAACAGCTGCCGTTCGCGTGTCCGCATGCCGACGACTCCGGCGATGTCGATCATCTGCTCGTTCCCGAGAACGGCGGCGAGTTCGCGACCGGATTGGAACAAGACCCGTTCCTGCGTTACCGCCGCCTGCTGTCGCCTTACCGCTTGGCGCGTAGCGTCGGCCTGTCCGAGGACGCCTGGGCGGAGTTCAACGGGCGTCTCGACGAGGCTTTGGCGGCGATCGAAGGGCGGGGCTTCCGCATCACCCCCATGACGCAAGAACCGGACTTGGCGCGCGCCGCCGGGGTCGGCGCAAGCCTCTGGGTCAAGGATGAAACGAACAACGTCGCGGGCTCGCACAAGGCGCGTCACCTGATGGGCATCATGCTTTACCTGCGCGTGCTGGCGGCGGCGCGGCTCCCGGCCGGCGAGGGCCTGTCGCGGCGACGGCTGGCGATCGCCTCTTGCGGCAACGCGGCGCTTGCCGCGGCGGTTGTCGCCCGCGCGGCCGATTGGTCCCTCGATGTGTTCATTCCCGCCGATGCGCCGGCCTCCGTCGTGCAACGGCTAAAGGACCTTGGCGCTGCGATCGAAATTTGCCGCAGGTACGGGGGCGAAACCGGCGATCCGTGTGTGCGGGCGTTCCGCCGCGCCGTGCAGAAGGGCGCCATCCCGTTCGGCGTTCAAGGTCCGGACAACGGTCTCGCCATCGAGGGCGGGCGGACCCTGGCGTTCGAGATGGCGGACGCATGGCGCGCTGCGGGCGTTGTTCCCGCCGCGGTCTATGTTCAGGTCGGCGGCGGCGCGCTCGCAAGCGCGGTCGCGCAGGGGCTCGCGATCGCCGCAGCGCAGGGCGTCATCCCGGATCGACCGCGGCTGATCGCCGTGCAGACGGCCGGCTGCGCACCGCTCGCCCGCGCCTGGGAAAAGCTGGCCGGCGTCGCCCTGCCGGAAGCGGTCCGCCACCGGACCCGCTTCATGTGGCCATGGGAGCAAACCCCGGCCAGCGTCGCGCACGGCATCCTCGACGACGAAACCTACGACTGGTGGGAAATCGCGAAGGGCCTGCGCGAAACGCAAGGCGGCACGATCGTCGTGGACGAGGATGCGCTCGCGCGCGCGCATGCGCTGGCGCATACGCATACAAAGATCGATGTGTCCGCCACCGGATCGGCGGGCTTTGCAGGCCTGCTTTCGGCACCGCCGGAGAACGGGAACCTGGCGGTGATATTTTCGGGGGCCGAGCGTTAACAGACGGCGCGGTTAAGAGACGGCGATGGATTGATTGCTCAGGCCGGCACGCAGGTCTTTTCGACCGGGCAGACGCTCGCGCATTGCGGCTTATCGAAATACCCCTGGCATTCGGTGCATTTGGCCGGATCAATCGAATAGACCGTCTTGACCATGCTGATCGCCTGGTTCGGGCACTCGAATTCGCACGCACCGCAGGCGGTGCATTGTTCGGCGATGATCCGGTAGCTCACGGCGTCAGCGTCCTCGTTTATTGTCCGGCCCGTTATGGCGATATTGGTCTATCGGGCGTCGCCCCGCGAAGCAATGAGCGTGAGGCACAATCAGGTGTTGCGCCCCAACAAGTCGGCGACAGCGAGCGCAACAATTTTCGTCGCCGCGCGCAGATCGTTCAGCCGCAGATTCTCGTCAGCATTGTGGGCATTCGCTTCGAGCAGCGAACGCGGGCCCGCCCCATAGAGCACAGTCGGAATGCCGCGCGCCGTATAATGGCGCGCATCGGTGTACAGCTGCACGCCGACGACCGGCAGGTCGAGCCCGAGCACCGCGCGTCCATGGCGCTGGATCGCCGTGCAAATCCGTTCGGTTCCCGGCTGCGGCGCCAGCGGCTCGGCCAGCATGATTCGTTTGGCGTCCACTGATATGCCGGGACAGCGCGCAGCCGCGGTCACGAGCATGTCGCGCAAATCGCGTTCGACGACGGCGCAGTCTTCTTCCGGGATGATGCGGCGGTCGAGACGAAACGTCACCCGATCCGGTACGACGTTGGTATTGATGCCGCCCTTGATCAAGCCGACATTGAGCGTCGGCGCGGTGATCCCGGCAACCGCTGACCGCGTCGCCGCGAGCGCCGGCCGGCTCTCGTAGAGCGCGGCGAGAATGCCTGTCGCCGCTTCGAGCGCATCGACCCCGGTTTCCGGCATGGCGGCATGCGCCTGCTTGCCGGTCACCGCGACTTCGAGGTGGAGACAGCCATTGTGCGCCGTCACGATGGAATAGGAGAACCCGGCGCCGACCGCGAAGTCGGGCCGCGTCAAGCCCTGGTCCAGCAGCCATTTCGGCCCGATCTCGCCGCCCGCCTCCTCGTCGTAGGTGAAATGCAGCTCGACGGTCCCGCCA
>JAEULX010000133.1 GCA_016793685.1 Bradyrhizobiaceae bacterium | reverse complement strand
CTGCCTGTGTGTTTCCGGTCAAGGCTGGGACCATGGATGCTGCAGCCAGCCTCCGGACCGAGCCGATGCGATTCATACGGCAACTGGAAAGTCCTGCGGAAAATTGCGGCGCGGATTGCCGCGTCTTCGTGTTTGCGAGCGGCATGATCACGGCGGAAACGCCGCGCCATTTCGAAGCGTTCGCGCGCGAACATGACCTCACCGGCGCGACGGTGGCCTTTGATTCGGACGGCGGTTCGGTGCGCGGCGCGCTCGCGCTCGGCCGCGTCATCCGCAAGCTCGGGTTGGACACGACGGTCGGCCGCCGGCTCGACCGCCGATCGGGAGGCGGCGTCGCGTTGGCGCCGGCAAGCTGCGAATCGATGTGCGCCTTCGTCCTGCTCGGCGGCCTGCATCGCGAAGTCCCGGAGAAGTCGCGCGTCCTGGTGCATCAAATCTGGTTGGGCGACCGCCGCGACGACGCGGTGGCGGCGACCTATTCCGCCGAGGATCTCGTCCTGGTGCAGCGGGACATCGGCACCATCGTCCGGTACACGGCCGACATGGGCGGCGGCGCGGAACTGATCGAACTCGCATTGCGGATTCCGCCGTGGGAGCCGATGCGGGCGCTCTCCCGCGAGGAGATCGAGCGCAGTGGTCTCGATGGCGAGGTCGACCTGACCGAGTCTTCAGCAACGCCGACGCCGACCCCGGTCTCGACGCTGGGCGCCGGCGACCGCACGTCCAAGACCAATGCGCGCGGCTGGGCCCTGCTCGACCGCGAGGGGGCTCCGGCGGCGCTGGCCCGGCGCCATCCGCTGACCTTTGAAGGCGAGAAAATCGGCAGCTTCGATCTCACGCTCGGATGCGGAGACATGCCGGGAACCTATACGCTGACCTATTCGGAGCAGCGCGCCGGATCGCCATCCGCGCCTTTGCCCCCCACCGTCGAGCAGGTTCGCGTCTGGATCGACGATGCCGATCTCATGCTGCGGGTCACATCCTCGGCTGAGAAAGAGAAGTCGCGCCGCGTCGATACCGTCGCCACCACGACCATCGGCTCATCGCAGCTGCGCGCTTTCGCGGCGACGGCCAGCCGTTCGCTCGCGGTGCAGACGCGGAGCGTCGGCCAGCCGCCGACCATGATCCGGATCGGCAACAACGGCTTCGCCGATAGCTTCTCGCAGTTCGAGGGCGCATGCGGCGAACAATCGCGGCTGCGCGTGGACGCGCACGCCCAGTTCAATCCGCGCCGCTGAACGCACCGACTGCGAGCAGGCTCCGGCCGACCGGACGCGCGGGCGAATTCCCGGGCGCAAACTTCGCCGGAAAATGCACTACCGCCGCTTGGCCTCGATTTGATCGATCGCGGCGACGACCGCATCGAAGGTGAGCATGGTCGAGGCGTGCCGCGCCTTGAAGTCGCGCACCGGCTCGAGCACCGCAATGTCGGACCAGCGTCCCGTACTCGGCGGCGGCCCATGCTCCTTGAGCATTCGCCGCACGGTTTCGCGCAGGTCGCGCAGTTCGGCCGCCCGGGCGCCGACCACGTTGCGCGCCATGATCGAGGAAGAGGCCTGGCCGAGCGCGCAGGCCTTCACCTCATGGGCGAAATCGACGACGGTCTCGCCCTCCATCTTGAGGTCGACGGTCACGGTCGAGCCGCACAACCGGGAATGGGCGGTCGCGGTCGCATCGGGGCTCGGCAGCCGCCCGAGACGCGGGATGTTTCCGGCGAGTTCCAGGATGCGCCGGTTATAGACGTCGTTCAGCATGGCACCTTGACCGATCGGCGCTCACGCCGTCGATTGTCAGTTTCAAACCAAAATAATATATGTTCCCGCGCCGGCTCGGGCGAGCATTGCTTGCGACTCCCTACGGCGCTTCCCACGTAGGCAACGCCCGATTTGGGAAGGGTAAGTCCGTCCCTCGCGCGAGGTCTGACGCCCTCGCGGCGTGCGTGGCGTGACCGGTGACACACCCGGGGCGGTTGGTGCCGGCCTGGTCGAACGGAGCAGACGCTCGCAAATGGACAATTTGATAAAGAAATTAACCCCCGCCCCCCGCCCCGACAGCCGTCCGGACGATCCGGCGGCCGCCGTAGCGCGCCCGACGCGAGAGCAGGCGGAGGAGGCGGTTCGTACGCTGATCGCTTTTGTCGGCGACGATCCTTCGCGCGAGGGGCTTTTGGATACGCCGCGGCGCGTGGTCTCCGCATACAAGGAACTCTACAACGGCTACGAGGTGCGCGCGAACGAGGTGCTCGAACGCACGTTCTCGGAAATCGGAACTTACGACGATCTCGTTCTCGTTCGCGATATTCCCTTCAATTCGCATTGCGAGCACCACATGATGCCGTTCTTCGGCGTGGCGCATGTGGCCTATCTGCCGGTCGACCGGGTGGTCGGGTTATCCAAGATTGCGCGCTTGATCGATATTTTCGCGCGCCGGTTGCAGACGCAGGAGCGCCTGAGTTCGCAGGTGGTCAACGCGATCGACCAGGAGCTCAAGCCGCGCGGCGTCGCCGTCATGATGGAAGCCGAGCATACCTGCATGTCGTTGCGCGGCGTGGAGAAGTCCGGGACGCGGACGGTGACGACGCAGTTTGCCGGCCTGTTCCGCAACGACGTCAACGAGCAGATCCGCTTCATTCAGCTTCTGCGCAGCGGCACGCGCTGATCATGGCTCCGCATCGTTTCGCGCCGCGCAGCTCGACTGAACAAATCGAGGAAGGCCGCGTATTCTCACCCAAGTTCGACGATGACGGGCTCATCCCCGCGATCGTCGCCGACGCGTGGTCGGGCGAGATCCTGATGCTGGCCTACATGGACGATGAGGCGCTCGCCCGGTCGATCGAGAGCGGCGAAGCGTGGTTCTACAGCCGCTCGCGCAAGGAACTGTGGAAGAAGGGCGAAACCTCGGGCCATACCCTGCGGATATTCGAGATCCGGGTCGATTGCGACCAGGACGCGCTTTTGGTCAAGGTCGAGCAGACGGAACGGGGCGCGTGCCATACCGGGCGCGCCTCGTGCTTCTATCGCGCCGTCACGCTGCGCGAGCCCGCCGGCCACATGCTCGTTCTCACTCCGCGCGACGCCGAGAGGCTATTCGATCCCGCGCAGGTTTACGGCGGCGGGGAGAAGGCACGCTGACGCGGTCGGCTCGGTCCGACGCAGGCCATTTTCGCGGCGCGCCGCGGCCCCGACGCTGATCACCAGGCGTGTCGGATTGTACCGGTGCCGGCGTAGGTCTGGGCGCGGCTGGCGAAATCGCGGTCGAAGCGGGCGGCGAGCGCCCAGCCGTTGAGCCAGCCGTTGAGCAGGCGCAGTTCGGAGCCGGCCGACACAAGCGCCGAGTCGGTAACCGGCGTCGCGCCGTTGACGACGAAGCTCGCGCCCGGAGGCCATCCGGATGTGGCGTATGGGGCCGGTTGGCGGGTTCGCGGAGATCGCCCCGGTGTTAACGAGAAGTTCGACGGCAAACCGCTGCGGGCAGTTGCCGCCGACAACACAAAGAGAAATTGAGCGAAGCCCGATTCTGCGAAAACGGAATTCGCTGAAGCGGCACGGCCGTTATTTGTCGGCTTCAGGTTCTTCGGTCGTGGGCTCGGGGGCTCCCTCAGGCTCGAAGAAGTTCTCTGCTGCGAACTCCGGCTGCTCCTCCACCTCTTCGCGCCGTGCGGTCACGTCCTCGCCGCGGGCGATGCGCTCGGCTTCTTCCGCATTGCGCGCCACGCTCACCGTGATCGTCACCGCGACGTCCGGGTGCAGCGCGACCGGGACCTTGTGCAGCCCGATCGTCTTGATCGGCGTGTTGAGGACAATCTGGCTGCGGCTCACCGTGAAACCGCCTTCGCTGATCACGGTGGCAAGGTCGCGGGTGCTCACCGAGCCGTAGAGCTGTCCGGTGTCGGAGGCCTGGCGCAGCACGACGAAGTTCTGTCCGTCGAGCTTCCCGGCGACCTTTTCCGCATCCGATTTCAGTCCGAGATTGCGCACCTCGAGCTGCGCTTTCATGGTCTCGAACTTTGCCCTGTTGTCCTTGGTGGCGCGCAGCGCCTTGCCTCCGGGCAACAGGAAATTGCGCGCATAGCCGTCCTTGACGCGGACGACGTCGCCCATTTGGCCGAGCTTGGCGATGCGCTCCAGCAAGATCACTTCCATGTTTCGGCTCCGTTTTGGTTACTCGTTACAGTATGGGTTCAGACGACCGGCCCGGCGGGCGGCCCGCGTCTGCGGGCGAGACGCCCGCGCAAGTCCAGGGACGCATCGGCAAGGCCGAACAGTGCGATCGCGAGCAGCGGCCAGCCGAACACCAGGATCGCCACATAGAGCCCCGTCAGGATCAGCCCGCGACCTTTCACCGTGGCGGTCAGGCTGTGCACGACCGCCAAGCCCTGGGCGGTAAAGGCAACGGCGAGGCTGGCGACGAACAACCCGGAGACGATGCCGATCAGTCCGGGCAGGAACGAGCCCGCGACTGCGAGCGCGAGAATGGCGACCGCAAGGGTCGGCAGGGCGAGGGCGGAGAGGTTGGGCCACGGACGCCGCAGCCGCCCCGAAAGGTCGACCACGCGCCCGGCGAGCCAGAGATTGAGCAGGAGCGTCGCCGTCGTCAGCGCCGCCGCCGCCGGCGGGATCGCGATGGCGAAAAACTCGAAGGCCTGGTCGGCATCGGACAGGCCCGGCAGCTTGAGCGGCTCGTTTGCGGGCGTGTCGCTCTGCGCCTTGAACAGCCGCTCGAAACCGCTCTTCAGCGTGGTGCGGAAGCTCTCTGCATCGGTGCCGAATTGCGGGATCGCCGCCGTGACGATCAGTCCGCCCAGCAGGGCGGCCCACAGCACGATCCGGTCCGTCGGATACCATTCGAACTGCTCCGCGCCGTCCGTCGTCGCCGGGCGCGCAAGCAGGCAGAGATAGCCGAGCCACCAGGCCGGCAGACCGACGCCGACCAGGAAAGCCGCGGCGAAGACCGGGTTGAAGGCGGCGAACAGCGCGATCGACCCGATCAGCGCCGCAGCGATTCCGGCGATGTGGCTCCAACCGAGCGCCGCGATCAACACCGGCAGCGGCGCGAGATAGAACAGCGCAATGGCGAGCAGCGAGCCCGAGGCGAGCGCCGCGAACATGAGCGCGGCGACCCCGCCGGCAGCAATCCCGATCAGCAGAACCTGCAACATCGTCGAGCTGTCCCGCTCCGTTGAGCGGTTAGAGGCGGATCGCGTCCGTCCCAACCATGGCGTCCTCCCGGCGCGGGGAGGGGCAGAAGATGCGCTCCGCCGTCAGCGGATCACGTAGGGCAGAAGCCCGAGAAAACGCGCACGCTTGATCGCCCGCGCGAGCTCGCGCTGCTTGAGCGCCGACACCGCGGTGATCCGGCTCGGCACGATCTTGCCGCGCTCGGAGATGTAGCGCTGCAGCAGGCGAACGTCCTTGTAGTCGATCTTCGGCGCGTTCACGCCCGAAAACGGGCAGGTCTTGCGGCGGCGGAAGAATGGCCGGCGCGCACCGGCGGCTGCGAAGGCCATCTGAATTACTCCCCTGTCATTTCGGCGTCGTCGGACCCGCTGCGCTCCTCGCGCGGGCCGCGTCCCTCGCGGGGGCCACGATCCCGATCCCGGTCTCGATCCCGATCCCGATCGCCGCGCCTGCGGTCGTCGCCGCGACGATCGTCGCGGCCGTCACGGCGGTCGTCGCGGTCGGATTTGCGCATCATCGCCGAGGGACCCGCCTCGAGCGAATCGACCCGGATGGTCAGCGAACGCAGCACATCTTCATTGATGCGCTCCTGCCGCTCGATCTCGGCGACGGCCGCGGGCGGGGCGTCGATGTTGAGCAGGGTGAAATGCGCCTTGCGGTTTTTCCGGATTCGGTAGGTCAGCGACTTCACGCCCCAGTATTCGACCTTCTGCACCGATCCGCCAAGTTGTTCGATTACCCCTTTGAATTGTGCGGTCAATTCGTCGACCTGCTGCGCCGAGAGGTCGTGGCGGGCAAGATACACGTGTTCATATAAGGGCATAGCGTGCCTTTCTCATCTCTGGTCTCATCTTTCGGCGCGAAGCCCCTCGTGCCATTCGGAAAGGCGCGAAGTCCTGCGAAGGCGGAAACACCGGACGACGGAACCGCGATTCCTGCCGCACGTTCTTGCGAAGGCGTGCGGCCGCCCGTTCAGCTTCCGGCCGAACGACGGAAACCGGCGTTATAGGGATTTTGCGGCGGAACGCAAGGTGAGCCGCGCCCGCCTTAAGTACGAAATCGGGCCTACTTGACTTAGTCCCGCTCACCGGCTTGTTACCGGGTCAACGCAAACCGGGAGGGGTAAGGCATGGCGGTTGCATACGTATTTCCGGGGCAGGGCAGCCAGGCCGTGGGCATGGGCAAGGCGCTCGCGGAGAACTTTGCCGCCGCGCGGGCCGTGTTCGCGGAGGTCGACGAGGCGCTCGGCGAAAAGCTGAGCGACATCATCTTCGGCGGGCCGGCCGAGACGCTGATGCTCACCGAGAACACGCAGCCGGCGCTGATGGCGGTGTCGCTCGCGACCTTGCGCGTTCTCGAAAGCGAAGCCGGGCTCGACCTGGCGCGC
>JAEULX010000104.1 GCA_016793685.1 Bradyrhizobiaceae bacterium | reverse complement strand
GTCCAGGTAGCCTTTTTCGACCTGTTCGGCCGTTTGCCGCGGATCGGTCACGATCGAGTAAACGTTCAACTCGATTGCGTCGGCGCCGGCCTCCTGCATGAGCTTTGCGTATTCGATCCATCCGTCGCGCGTCTGGCAGTTAAGGCTCGCGATCACCGGGATTTCGACGCGCGTCTTCGCCTCACGGATCAGATTGAGATAGCGGTCCGGCCCCGGCTTGAGGTTCTCCAGCGTGGGAAAGAAGCGCAGCGATTCGTAAAAGCAGTCGGCGCCGCGGTGGAAGTCGTCGTTGACCCGCATTGTTTCCAGGCCGAGCTGCTCTTCGAACAGCGACGGCAGCACCACCGCGGCGATGCCGTTGTCCTCAAGCCGCGCGATGCTCTGGGCCGACTCGCAAAGGCGGACCCCCGACGCCACCAGGGGTGCTTTCAGGGTCAGTCCCATGTACCGGGTTCTCAGGTCGCTCATCTGATCTCCTCCCGCAAAAGCTCCACGCTTCGCTGTCCGCGGAGCGGACGCGTCAAAGAGTCGACGGACGTCTGTCTGATCGTCCCCGCCAAGGGTGACCGGAGGTCGGGATCACGCGGAGTTATGCGTGACGCTCCCTGGCTGCTTCACGATAAACTTGCCCTATGGGCGGCAATCAGTAAATTTGAATTTGCTGAATGCTTGGTTCAGGAGCGCTTAATGCGCAACATTACCCTCAAGCACCTGCGGTTTGCCGCGAGCGCGGCCCGCCTCGGCAGTTTCGCCGCCGCCGCCGAGGCCAACAATGTCACGCCCCCCGCGGTGACCATGCAGATCCGGCAGTTCGAGGAGGACATCGGCTTGCCGCTGTTCGACCGGACCCCGCGGGGCCTCGAGCCGACGCCGGCCGGACAGGAGGTTCTGCTCGCCGCGCAACGAATCGAAAATGCATTGGAGGAATGCCGCGAGGCGCTGCTCGCTTTCCAATCGCTCGACGCGGGGCGCGTGACCGTCGGAGTGGTGTCGACGGCAAAGTATTTCGCCCCGCGCATGTTGGCGGCCTTCTCCCGTCTTCATCCAAAGATCGAAGTCAAACTGGTGGTGGGCAATCGCCAGCACATCATGGATCGGTTCGAAGCCGGGGTCTGCGACCTGTGCGTCATGGGCCGTCCGCCGCAAACCGCCGAGTATGAAAGTCACTTGCTCGGACCGCATCCCTATTTCTTCGTCGCGCCGCCGGATCATCCTCTCGCCAGTCGCGCGCACCTGCCGCCGAGCGCGCTTGCCAAAGAGATTTTCCTTGTGCGCGAGCTTGGGTCGGGAACGCGGCATTTGATGGAGGTTTTTTTCTCCAAGGCCGGCATTGCGCCGGTGATCGGCATGGAGATCGGCTCGAACGAAACGATCAAGCAGGCGGTGATGGCGGGGCTCGGACTCACGTTTATTTCGGCCCACACCTGCGCCGCAGAAATACACGAGCGCCGCCTCGTCGCGCTCGATGTCGTCGGGCTTCCCATGGTGCGCAACTGGCTCGTCGTGCGCCTTGCCGCCAAGCGCCTGATGCCGGCGACACGATCCTTGCGCGACTTCCTGATCGCCGAAGGCAGTTCGTTTCTGCCAAATCTGGCAAGTTCGTAGCGGCCGGCACGGCTACGCCGGGGCGCCCGGTACGCCCGTGCGGAAGACGCGATCAGCCGAGCGAAAATCCATTCTTCGCCGCAAGGGCAAGGGCCCAGAGGGGGAAGTGATTGCGGTAGTAGCGATAGTTCAACATGCAGGTGCGATTGAAAACGCCGGTCATGCCCTGTTGCGGCCAGTCGCCGTTGGGCAATTGCCGCTCGCATAGAAACCGCACCCCGCGCTGGATCGCATCGCGATGACGCTGCGGCGAGGCGGATAGGAGCGCCAACAGCGCCCAGGCCGTCATGGCGACCTGGCCGCCTTCAGGATGCTGCACATACTCGCGGCGGATACAGCTTTTGTGGCTTTCGCCCCAGCCGCCGTCCTCGCATTGCTTGGCGCGGATAAATTCTGCGGCGCGCACGATTGCCGGATCGTCCGGCTTGGCTCCCACCGCGAGGAGCCCGCATATGCCGAACCACGTTCCGTAGGTGAAGCAGATTCCCCAATTGCCTTCCCAGCTTCCGTCCGCGCGCTGGAGCGCGCGCAACACTGGCGCGGCGCGGGCGGTCGCGGCGTCGATGCGGTGTTTGCGCTCGTCGCCGATCCGGTCGCCGAAATGCGCGCGCGCCGCCGCCAATCCCTGCACCGCCGACGAGGTCAGCTCGACCTGCGATACGTCGACCATGATGTCGCCGAATATTTCCGAGGCGTTGAGGGCTTCGAGCCAGGCGCCGACGCGCTGCTTTTCGTAGGTGCCCCAGCCGCCGTCGTCGTTCTGCCAGAACAGGAGAAGATCGACCGCGTCGAGCAGCCGCGCCGGTTCGATCCGCCGGTTCGAACAAGGTTCGAGCGCAAGCGCGGCCATCAGGCCGAGCGCGGTGCAGTCGACGATCGGCCAGCCGTGCGCGCGATCGGAGAATGGCCAGCCGCCCTTGGAAGGGTCACGGTAGTAGCGCTCGCGCTGATCGACGTCTTCGAGCACCTGGTTTTCGTCAATGAACCGGTAGGTCTCGTTCGCCATCGTTGCGTATTCGGGCGCATGCCCGGACTCGGCAAGCGCAAGCGCGATGAAGCCCGTGTCCCACAGCTCCGAAGAATTGTAGGACTGCATGGTTCTGCCGCGCTCGCAGTCGAACAGATACTGCGGCATCGCCGCGATCGCCTTGCGCGTATGGTCGGAATGGGGTTCGGCGCTCCACAGCGCGATGGTGTCGAGCGCCTTGTTGACGGGGCCGATGTCGATGAAGTTCGTGGTGAGCTGTTCGTGCTTGATATGGTCGAGCACGGACGCGAGCGCCTTCGCGCGCAACCGCTGCGGCATGCGTTGTTCGATCTGGCCCAGCACGGCGTTGGCGAAACGCAGCAACCGCGACGGCGCGAAATAGCGATCCGTGGGACAGACGCTGGTGCGCAGCGCGCGCCAGTCGATCGAGTCGAACGGTTCCGCAAACAATTCACGTCGTAGCGCCGTCAACAGCGGATCGAGCGGCGCCTGAAAGCGCCGTCCGTAGAGGTAGGAGACCGCGAGCACGACGACGCGGCAGTGGCACCAGAAACGGCTGGGATGCAGCGGCGCCCGCTCCGGCAGCAGCCAGAGTTCGGGCGGAACCGGATGACACCCTTCCCAGGAATAGAGGTTGAGGATCGAGAGCCAATACCTGCCCCACGAGGGAATGATGGCGGCGCTTCCGTGCGCATGAATCCAGCGGTGGGCGCGGGTCACGTCCGGGTCGTCGGCGGGGACTCCCAGCAGGCGCAGCGCGACATAGTTGAGCACGGTCGTGAAGAGATACCCGTCGCCCTCGAGATGCAGTCCAAAGCTGCCGTCATCGTTCTGCGCGCGGCGCAGCGTCATGACGAACGCGGAGCGGTCGCCGTCGCCCAGGGGCTGCCTGATAACGTAGTGTGCGAAGATATAGCCGGGCAGCAAAAACAGCGGGCCGTCATAGTCGCCGGTCCATCCGCCATGCGCCCCCTGGATGCTTTCGAGGTAAGAAAAGCCGCGGCGCAGCGGGTCCGATCCCTCGGCCTGCGACACGGGATCCAGTCCCGCCTCAAGGTCGGCGCTCATGCCCGCAATCTCCTGGTCGACGACATTGGTGATTGAAAAGCCGGCGTCGGCGCGCATAGCGTAGCGCGGCGCACCTCACGAAACCAATCGACACTTGCCGCGGATCTGCCGGAGCTGGTGCGCAAGAACGCTGGCGAGGCCGTACAGGGATTCGCCGAGGGCCCAATTCTGGCGCTTGCGAGCCTGTTTCCAGCGGCTCAATTCGCCGACGAGGCTGTGCATGAGCACCGTGGCGAATTCCCGGATCAGCGCGAGCAAGCGCCCGTCGGCGGTGGACAGCAGCGCCAGGCTGGCGGGCGGCCCGCTTGAACTGCGCCAATAACGCAGGACGCCGCGGCGGACGATCCGCAGGTTTTCGTCGCCGCTGCAGAATACGTCGCGCAGCGTTTCGGCAAGCGAGAGCCGCGTGACCTGCCGCCAGCGACGGCGCTGCCGGTGAAGCTCCAGCGCCTGCCGCACGTCATGGCGCCGGTCCGCGATGGCGTCCCGCAGCAGCAGCGCATCAGTGATGCAAAGCGTCATCCCCGTCGCCGTCAGCGGATGGCAGGTCACCGCCGCGTCTCCCACCAATACGACGCGCCCGCTCGTCAATTGCTGGGCGGCGACTTCGTGGATGACCGCGCTCATCTGCGGCTGCGTGGCGATAACCGGCTCGATCTCGCGCCTGACGCTGGAAGGAAGCGAAGCCACGAGCTTCAGGCAGTCTTCCGAAGTCGGTTTGCGGTCGGCATCGTACGGAATATCGAACATGATCCGAGCTTCCGATTCGTTGATCGGATAGATCAGGACCGGCGTTCGGCCGCCGATGAGAACGAGGCCGTAGTCTCGATCGGGCAATGCGGAAATCGGAACACGATAGCCAAAAATCGTGGCGATGCGCCGGTTCCTGACGCCTATTCCGGCAAAGCGGCGGATGGCCGATGAGGCGCCGTCGGCCGCCACCAGAAATTGGCACCGATACTGCGTCGCGGTCTCCGGACCGGTCACCTGTACGGTGACGTGAGAGCGGTCGCTTTGGTCGACATGCGTGACGCGCGCGTTCTCGACGAACTTGACCAAGGGCCGGTCTTTGGCGGCTTGCATGAGCCTTTGCCGGATTAGCTTATGTTCGAGAGACAGGCCCGGCGTGCTGTGAGCGCGAACGGCGTCGTAAGGAAGCCTGATCTGCTTAGGATCATCCGCGTCGAGGACACAGAAACCTTTCACGGGTATTGCCGGATGGCGCGTCAGCGCGTCGAGCACGCCCAGTTCGGCAAGTCCCGCGACGCCGGGAGGATGCAGCAGCTCGCCGGCCAGCCGCCGATCGTCGTTCAAACCAGGTTCGACGACCAGCGTCTGGTAGCCTAGCTGCTGCAGCGCGAGTGCCGTTACCGCGCCTGCAACGCCGCCGCCCCCAATGACCACATCGACGTCCACTGCGTTGCCCCTTTTAACCAACGATCGGTTCGACATTCGGAGGGCGGGTCGGTCCTTTCGCGACAGCGATTTTCGCGAAACCGTACCGTCTCCCTTACCTTCGAGTGGTTGGTGGATTTTGAACCGACGACGGTTCACGTAATCGCCTGCATGGAACGGGCGAACGGCGCATCAAGCGACTCAAGAGATCGTTCGGACATGGTGACGGCTGACGGGCAATCCTAGTGCATCGCGCAGTGTGCAAATAATGGCGCGT
>JAEULX010000096.1 GCA_016793685.1 Bradyrhizobiaceae bacterium | reverse complement strand
TGCCCTTCGACGCGTTTGAGTCGCTTGACCACATCGGCGTGGGATGAATGCACGGACGTCATGGGGCGAATTCACCTGTGTCTGAACCAAGCATATCCTATCCCCCTGGATGGGATATAGGCCAGCAAAAAAGCAAGAACTATCGCCGCGTCGCCGCGCCTTTCTGCGGCAGTCCGGACTCGTCCGCGAGCTTGCCGGCGACCAGCCGCACCGAGCGCGTCTCCACCCTGCGGCGGAAATACGGATCGTGGGAGACGATGATCATGGCTTGCGGCAGGTCGTTGAGAATGTCCGTCACCCGCTCGCAGGTCGGCTCGTCGAGGCCGTTGGTCGGCTCGTCGAGCAGCAGCACCTGCGGCTCCATCGCGAGGACCGCGGCAAGCGTGACCAGCCGCTTCTCCCCGCCCGACAGCTTGTGCGTGATCCGCTCGCGCAGGTGACCGAGCTTGAGCCGCGCGAGCACCTCTTCCACGACGGCGGCGGCTTCCGCTTTGCTCTTGCCGAGGTTCAGCGGTCCGAAGGCGATATCCTCCGCCACCGTCGGACAGAACAGCTGATCGTCGGGGTCCTGGTACACAAAGCCCGCTTGCCGCCATACGTCGTGGAAGTCCCGCTCCTCCCGCCGCTCGCGGCCGAACGCGATCACGCGCCCCGCCTCCGGCTTGAGCAGGCCCATGAGAATCAGCAACAGCGTGCTCTTGCCGGCGCCGTTGGGCCCGGTGAGGCACAGGCGCTCGCCGGGCGCGAGCGAAAGGTCGACCCCGTTCAACACGTGCGGATGGCCGGGGTAGCCGAAGACGAGTCCGGTTGCTTCAAAAAACAATGACACCCGCCACCTCGAGATAGATCAGCCCTGCGATCAGGGCCGCGAAAACGAAGGAAGCCGCCACGTCGCCGGCCTGCAGCCGCCAATCGTCGTCGAGAAAGAAGCGGCCGGAAAAGCCCCGGCACTTCATCGCCTGCAGAATGCGTTCGGAGCGCTCCAGCGCGCGCACCAGCATCATGCCGATCAGGTAGCCGAAGCTGACATAGGTGTGCCGGGAATTGGCCGGCCGGAATCCGCGCGCCTTCATCGCCGTGCGCAGCCGCCGGTATTCCTGGTGGAGCACGTCGATGTAGCGGACGGTGAACAGAATGAGATGAACGAGGCGCTCGGGCATCCCAAGGCTGCGCAGCGCGCGTGCGAGCGTGACCGCTTCCATCGAACCGAGAAGCGCCATCGCCATCATCACGATCGCGGTCGCTTTCAGGGCGATCGTGAGCGCCTGCAGGAAGCCTTCCCGGCTCGCCGGCATGCCGAACACTTCGAACACCGGTTCGCCGGGGACCGTGAACGGCAGCATTGCGATCATGAAGATGATGAAGGCGTCCATCGCCACGACGCGACGGACGGTTTGCGCGACCGGCAGATGCGCGAGCAGCATCACGCCGACGGCGATCGCCAACGCCGACGCCAGCACGTCGAGGCGCGAAAAGGACACGACCGCGACGGCGAATGCCGCGGCAATGATGATTCGCACCCTCGGGTCGAGACCCGCGACGAGCCCTTCCCGGCTTTGATTCGCCGGATCGAGAAGCCCGGGCGCACCGCCTCCGACCGCGTGCCCCATCAGGCGGCGGCTTTCTGGCGGCGTGCGGCGAGGAAGAACCACAGGCCGAAAAGGCCGACGATATAGCCGATCCCTCCGAGGATCGATTGCAGGTCGTTCTTTTCCTTCATCGCAATGATCTCCCGCCGCAGCGGACGCATCTCATTGCGCACGGCCTCGGCGACGATATCGCGCTGCGCCGCGGTCAACGCGACAGCATCGGCGGAGCGCGTGTCCGTCGTCGTCGTGTTCACGGACGCCGCCGGCGTTCCCGCACCGCCCTCCGCGTTGGCCGGGCCTCCCTTTGCCGCCAGTCCGGCCGGAAGCTCGTTCACCGCAAGCCGAACCTCGGCGACGTGTCCGGCGCCGAGGTCGGCGCGAAAGACGTGAGCCACCGATTGCGTGGGAGTGAACACGAAAACCCCATCGTCGTTGGTGTGCGCTTCGCCGAGTTTTTTCCCGTCCTCGGTGAACACCTCGACCAGCACGTTCTTCGCCATTTCTCCGTCGGAAAAGCCGATCTCTCCCTCGATCCGGTCTCCGCTGGCATAGGCGCCGACGACAACCTTGTGCGCCCAGGCATTGGAGAAGCTGATGGAAACGAACAGCGCCAAGAGCGCAATCGCTGCGAACCGCTGCATAGCCTTATGCCTCTTTCGGCTTGGACGAGATGACTGCAAAGAGTTCCGGTTTCACCCGCCGCGCGAGGAAGACAGCGGCGCCGGTCAACGCCGCTTCGATCGCCATGACGGGAATATGCGCAAAGAAGACGAGCTTCGCCGCCGGAACGAATTCTTCGCCGGAAAAAGCAAGCGCAAGGCCGACGAGGACGGTGGTGAGCGCGATGGCCAACGCCCCGCCCAACGCGCCCCAGAGCGCCGCTGCTCTGGGCGAACCGCCGACGATGCCGGGCCGGCAGACGTAGTAGACGATGACCGCGGGCAGCGCGATGTTGAACGTGTTGACGCCGAGCACCGTCAGGCCGCCGAAGCCGAAGAACACCGCCTGCAGCAACAACCCGACGAACAGCGCGGGAAAAGCCGCCCAGCCGAGCACCAGCCCGGCCAGGCCGTTGACGATGAGGTGGACGCTCGACGGGCCGATCGGGACATGCACAAGCGAGGCGACGAAGAAGGTCGCGCTCAGCACGCCCGCCGCGGGGATCTTCTCCATCGGCATTTGCCGCAGCCCGATTCCGATCCCGACGACGGCGAGAGCGGAACCAACGACGATCACCGGAGCGGAAAGCGCGCCATCGACGATATGCATGTCCCGCCTCCGTGCCGTTACTTCAGTTCGTTGGCGCGGACCCAGAGCACCGCGTCCTGCGACAGTGGCTTGCCGTCATGCTCCTTGGCGGGCCCGCTGCCGAGCGCGGCGAAGCCCCAGAAGCCCGCCTTGGGGATGCCGAAGGTAAACATGCCGTTCGCATCCGTCACCGCGACGACGGCTCCGCCCGGAGGCGGCGCGGCTTTCGGCGTTCCAGCCTTGCGGGCGGCCATATCCGGCTCGGCGGCCATGTACTCGACTTCGATCTCCGCCCCGGCGACCGGCTTGCCTTCCGACAGCAACTGGCCGGTGAAGGTCGAACCGGCCAAAACCACTGTCGGCTTGTTCAGCGGCACGATCTCGGTTGCAAGACCGATGGGCTTGTCCCATCCGGACGGCGTACCGCCGACATTCACATAGGACTTGGTGAGCTGCTGGATGTACTTGTCCTCGCTCTTCTCGAGATAGGGCGCCGGCACGATGGCGAAGATGTAGTCGCCGAGCCGGCGCACCGGGACCTTGGCCTCGTAGCCCGCCGACGAGTTTTCCGCGCCCTTGAAGGTGACGGGCTGCAATTTGCCCAGCAAATCCGTCTTCTCGCCCTTGTGGACCACAAAGAACTGTTCCGGCTTGCCCATGTCCATCGCGTGGCCGTTCGAAAACGGATGCCAGAATACAAGCAGCAGGGGAATTTCGCCGGCCTTCTCGAGATTGACCTCCGGCGTGTAGATGAGCTGGAAGTGCGCGCGAGCGGGCGCAACGAAGACGGCCGCGGAGAGCGCGGCCGCAGCAAGTGCAGATGTGATCAACTTCACGAATATGTCTCCTGACGAAGGCCGCAGTGACGGCCTTTCGGATCGAGAGGAGACGCATGGGAGAATGTGCGGCCCACGCGGATGGCTTGCGCCACCCACGGTGTTGCACGACGCTCACCCCGGCGTCCGACGACAACCGCCCGTGAGATCACGGGCGGGTGTGGCAGGTCTCCTGGCTCGCGGATCGATTTCCCGCCGCACCTTCCCAGCCGTTAACGGCCAGTGGCATATCTCGGCGAGCTTTTCCGCTTACAGTTGCGGGGGCAGCCTCGGCATTACCGCTTTGCAGCGGCGCACCGCGTTCCCTTTTAATCCTGTCCAGAAATTCTGGAGCAAGAACCACGCCGGGTCGGTATCACGGTGCAGAGCCCATGTCGATAAATTTCCTTGCGCGTTCTTTCAGCAACGGCCGTGCCGGCGATGCGTTGAAATTCACCAATTCGATTTGGCTGCATTCTCCGCGTGCAAGGCAGACAGCAGACAACAGACAAAGCCCGCTCGTTTGACGGAGCGGGCCTTGGCTTTTGCCGGGGTGGCATTCAGTGGAGGTTTGGCAGGCAGTTCAGTAATTGACGGTGGTGCGGACGCCGAACACCATGGCGTTGCGCAGCGGCCGCAGGCCATCGGGATCGGCCGGATCGGCGACGTGGCCACCGGGATTGATGATGTACTGGAAGTCCGGCTGGATGGTCCAACCCGGCACGATCTGCGCCTGGTAGGTTGCTTCCAGCACCGCTTCGTAGGTGCGGATGGGCGGCGCGACGCAGGGCGGATCGCCCTCCTCCGCCGGCAGTTGGGCGAAGT
>JAEULX010000086.1 GCA_016793685.1 Bradyrhizobiaceae bacterium | reverse complement strand
TGAGAGCGCTTTCTTTCCGCGCGAAACTGTGGAACGGGTGCGCGGACCCAAAGATTTCGTAACGATGCTGTCCCCCGGAACCTTCGCCCTCACCGCGCTGCTCGCGCTGCTCACCGCGCTCGGGCCGCTGGCGATGGACCTCTACCTGCCGTCTCTGCCGGCCATCGAAGCTGCGCTCGCTGCGTCCGCCGCTCAGGTGCAGCTCACGATTTCCGTCTATCTCATCGGCTTCGCGATCGGGCAGCTCATCTATGGCCCGATCTCGGACCGCTTCGGCCGCAAGCCGGTGCTCGGCGCCGCGCTCGGAATCTTCTGCGTCGGAACGCTCGTGTGCTCGACCGCGCCGACGATCGGCGCGCTGATCGCGGCGCGGGCCGTCCAGGGCGCGGGGGCCGCGGGCGTGATCGTCCTGACCCGCGCCATCGTGCGCGACCTCTACGAGGGTGCGCGCGCGGGGCGAGAACTGTCGCTGATGGGCGCAATCATGGGGGTGGCGCCGATCGTGGCGCCGATGATCGGCGGTTTCACGCAGACGCAGTTCGGCTGGCGCTTCGGATTCATCGTCATCCTGGTCGCGGGGATTGCCGCCATCGCCGTCGTGGCGCGGCTGTTGCCGGAAACGTCACGGAGCAGCAAACCGGCAGGCCACCCGGTCGTCGCCCTGGTGCGTTCCTTTGCGATCGTGGGGAGGAACGCCGGCTTCCTCGCCCATCTCGGGATTGCGACGGCGAGCTACGCCGGCCTGTTCGCGTATATCTCCGGCTCCTCCTTCGTGCTCCAGGGCGTGTACGGACTGTCGCCGCTGGAGTTCGGGCTGTTTTACGGGATGATCAGCCTCGGCTTCATCGCCGGAACGCTGACCGGCGCCAAGATCGTCACCCGCCATGGCTTCAACCGCTCTCTCGGCGTCGGCGCGGCCGCGCTGGCCGGCGGCGGGCTGCTGTTGATCGCGGCCGTCGGCCTCGCCCCCTCGCGCATTGCTGTGCTCGCGCTGCCGATGATGATCTTTCTCGCGGGCGTCGGCCTCGTCCTGCCGCTGTCGATGGCGGCCGCGCTGCACCCGTTTCCCGAGCGCGCAGGCGCCGCGTCCTCGTTCATGGGCAGCGTCCAGCAGGTTGTCGGCGCGGCCGTCGGCGTCATCATCGGCCACGCTCTCGGCGCGAGCGCCTGGCCCATGGTCATCGGCATCGCCGTCTCCGGCTGCACCACCCTGCTGCTTTGGCTTGCGACCCGCGATGTCAGGACGCGCCCGCTCAAGCCGCACACATGAGCCCCCGGAGCGAAATTCCGTTCCAGGGGAAACGGAATCCGCTCCGGTTATCCTCGCGTGGCTGCATTTTCTGCGGCGAACCGGTTCCCACCCCCGGATCAAGTCCGAGAGCATGCTTCGCCGGAAAAATGCTCTACCGGCGCGACCACAGCCGGTCGAGCAGCCAGCCATCGACGCCGGCTTCCTGCCGCGGCGAGCGCGCGGCTGCGGAGGGAGACGCCGACGGAATCGCCGCGGGCGGAATTGGCGCGGACGGGGCATAGGCTGACGGCGCCGGCACGGATGGCGCGTAGCCTGATGGCGGCGCATGCGCCGATGGCTGGGATGGCGGCGGCGCAAAGGGCGGCAGCGCCGAAGCTCCCGGCAGATCGACGACCGGCAGTCCTTGATGGGCAGGTTTCATGAACCGGCTCCACACCTCGACGGGAAGGTTTCCTCCGGTCAGTTTCTTCGTCGGCGAGGAATCATCGTTGCCGAACCATACGCCGGTGACGAGCCGGCCGGTGAAGCCGACGAACCACGCATCGCGGAAATCCTGGCTGGTGCCGGTCTTGCCCGCGGCCGGCCAACCGGGAAGGTCGGCCCGGCGCGCGGTTCCGATGCGGATCGTTCCGCGCATCATCTGGTTCATCATCGCGACGTAGCCGGGCTCGATGATGCGATTACGCACGAACGGCGCACGCGAATAGAGCACCTTGCCGTCGGCGCTGCGCACCTGCTCCACCACATGCGGCGCAACGGCAATGCCGCCATTGGCGAACGGGGCATAGGCGCCGACCAGTTCGAGCAGCGAGACCTCCGACGTGCCCAGGGCAAGCGAGGCGTTCGTTTCGAGCTTCGAGACGATCCCGAGCCGGTGCGCGGTGCGCGCGACCGCAGTCGGTCCGAATTCGAGCGTCAAGCGCACCGAGACCGTGTTGAGCGACAACGCGAGCGCCTGCGCGAGCGTCACCGGCCCATAATATTCGCGCTTGTAGTTTTCCGGCTTCCAGTTCTTGAGCGCGATCGGCCTGTCTTCGCGGACGCTGTCCGGCGTCAGGCCGCGCTCGATCGCCGTGAGATAGACGAACGGCTTGAACGCCGAGCCCGGCTGGCGCTTTGCCGTCACCGCGCGGTTGAACGGGCTTTCCTGGTAGTCGCGGCCCCCCACGAGGGCGCGCACCTCTCCGTCGGGAGTCATCGCCACGAGCGCCGCCTGTTCGACGTCGAACTTCTTGCCCCGCTCGGTCAGGATATCGACGATCGCCTTTTCGGCCGCGGCCTGCATCGCCGGATCGAGCGTGGTGTCGACGATGAGATCGTTCTCGACCTGTCCGACGACGTCGTTGACCACGTCCATCACCCAGTCCGCCGCGTAGTTGGCGGAGCCGCTGCCCGCCTTGACCACCTTGGGCGGATGCAGCGCCGCCGCCTTGAGCGCGGTCTCCGTGACCATTCCGGCTTCGGACATGGCGGCGAGGACGAGCTGGGCGCGCCGTTCGGCGCCGTCGTAATTGCGGGTCGGCATCAGGCGCGACGGCGATTTGACCAGCCCCGCCAGGAGCGCCGCCTCGGCCAGCGTCACGTGCCGCGCCGATTTGCGGAAATAGCGCTGCGCCGCCGCTTCCACGCCGTAGGCGCCGGCGCCGAAATACACCCGGTTGAGGTAGAGTTCGAGAATTTGCTTCTTCGAGTATTTGCGCTCGAGCCAGAGGGCGAGAACGGCTTCTTCGAGCTTGCGCATGAGGGTGCGCTCGGGCCGCAGGAAGAGGTTCTTGGCAAGCTGCTGCGTAATCGTCGATCCGCCCTGGGATATGCCGCGCCGGGCAAGGTTGGCGAAAACCGCACGCGCCATGCCCATGACGTCGATGCCGGTATGGGAATAGAAGCGCCGGTCCTCGATGGCGATGAAGGCCTGCGGCAGGTAGGTCGGCATTTCGGTGAGCGCCAGTGCGCTTCCCCCCATTTCCCCGCGCGCCGCGAGCAAGCGGCCGTCGAGTCCGAGAACCTGGACGGTGGGCGGCCGTTTGGGAATTTCGAGGGAATGGATCGGCGGCAGGTGCATCCCCACCCAGCCGGTGACGCCGATCCCGGCGACGATGCACCAAACCGCGGCAACCGCCAGCCAATAGAAGCAGCGCCGAATCAGCGAGCCGCGCCGCCCGCCGCCGCTGCGGCGCCTGCCGACGATGCCGCGCTTGCGCTTGGCCGGCTTTGGCTTGCTGTCCGCCTTGTCGCGGAGCGGCGCCGGCTGCGCGGCGCGAGGAACGCCAGGACCGTCGGCCGGACCGCCCATCACGGGCTCACGGCGTTCCTTCTGGTCTTTTCGTGCTCGCGCCATGCCGGTCCCGCCCCGCCTGCCCGAGACGACGCCGGCAGGCCGTGCGGAAACTCTAGCCACCCCGCTTTAAGGGCGCGTTAAGGAACGGATGGGGGACTATTCGTGCGCGTCTTCTGATACTTAGCTATGGAAAAGGAGTTCCTGCCACGGCAGAGCAATCCCACTGGGCCAAGCGATTCAGCCGTGAACCTGCCCACCTAGCGTAACGAAGCGCCCTGTATGCGCGTCACCGCCGGCCGCTCGTACCAATGCTTGGTCCGCATGGTGATGCGCACGACCGAAAGCATGACGGGGACTTCGACCAGGACGCCGACGACGGTCGCGAGCGCCGCGCCGGAGTTGAAACCGAACAGCACGATCGCGGTGGCGACCGCCAGTTCGAAGAAATTACTCGCTCCGATCAGCGCCGAGGGAGCGGCGACGCAGTGGGCGACCCCGAGCTGGCGATTGAGCAGGTAGGCAAGGCCGGCATTGAAGTAGACCTGAATCAGGATCGGCACCGCCAACATTGCAATAATCAGCGGCTGATTGAGGATTTGCTCGCCCTGAAATCCGAACAGGAGCACCAGCGTCGCCAGCAGCGCGATGAGCGAGACCGGCTGTAGCGCGTTCAAGGTCTGCGCGAGCGCATCTGCGCCACGCCGCAGCAGCACCGCCCGCCAGACCTGCGCCACGATCACCGGGATGACGATGAACATCACCACCGAGATCACCAGCGTCTCCCACGGTACGACAATTGCGGAGAGGCCAAGCAAGAGCCCCACGATCGGCGCAAAGGCGATCACCATGATCGTGTCGTTCAGCGCGACTTGCGAGAGCGTGAAGTGTGGCTCGCCACCGCACAGGTTCGACCATACGAACACCATGGCGGTGCACGGTGCGGCGGCGAGGATGATCAGACCGGCGATGTAGCTGTCGATCTGGTTGGCGGGCAACCATGGCCGGAACAGAAGTCCGATGAACAGCCAGCCGAGCAGCGCCATGGAAAATGGCTTGACGGCCCAGTTGATGAACAGCGTCACCCCGATGCCGCGCCAATGTTCCTTCACCTGATGCAGCGCACCGACGTCGATCTTGAGCAACATCGGAATGATCATCAGCCAGATCAAGACGGCAACCGGCAGGTTGACCTTCGCGACTTCGGCGCCGCCAATCACCTGAAACGGAATCGGAAACCAATGGCCGAGGGCGATGCCAACAACGATGCAGAGCGCAACCCAGAGCGTCAGGTAACGTTCAAAGGTAGACATTCCCGGATTCCTTCAAGCCGTGGCTGCGCGCCGCCCGGCGGCGTCGATAACCAGTTCGCCGTCCTCTTTCCTGAACTCGCCCTGTTGCGGGGGCAGCAGGTCGACGACAAGCTCCGAAGGACGACACAGGCGTACACCCTTGGGGGTGACGACGATCGGCCGGTTGATCAGGATCGGATGCGCCATCATGGCGTCGAGGAGTTCGCCGTCGCCGAGGGCCGGATTATCGAGGCCGAGTTCGCGAAACGGCGTTCCCTTCTCGCGCAGCAACGCGCGCGCCGTCAGTCCCGCGCGTGCAATCAACTGGACGAGCATGGCGCGGGCCGGCGGGCATTTCAGGTACTCGATGATATGCGGCTCGATCCCGGCATTGCGGATGAGGCCGAGCGTATTACGCGAGGTGCCGCATTGAGGATTGTGGTAGATGATCACGTCCATTGGGCAAAGCCTTGTTAATATGCAAGTCCGGCCAAGGCATCTTTGCCCAAGGCCGTGATGTCGTCGGTGAGCGGCAGATATCCAAGTTGAGCGCCGTAATTCTGCGCTTGCTGCGACAAGACCCAGTCGGCGAAGTTGCGCACCGTCCTGCCCTTGGCGGGATCGGCATAACGCGGATAAAGGAACATCCAGCTATATGTCGTAATCGGGTATGCGCCGGCGGCGGAGGGATTCAGAACCGAAGTGTCGAGTTCTTTCACTTTGGCGACCCGCGTCGACAATGCGAGTTCTCCTGAGTTCGACGTTGGCCTCACATAAGAGCCGGCATTGTTCTGGAGCGCGGCCATGCGCAGTCCAAGCCGCTGCGCGAACCAGTATTCGACATATCCGATCGATCCTTCGCTGACCTTTATGCGTCCAGCGACGCCCTCGTTGCCGGGCGCGAGCATTGTCCCCTTCGGCCAGTCGATCATCTTCCCGACCCGCATGCCGGCGTTGCGCCAACCGCCGCCGATCGCCGCCAGATGCTTCGTAAAGGCCGCCGTCGTCCCGCTGCTGTCCTGACGGGCGACGAGCGCAATGTCCCGATGCGGGAATGCCAGGCCGGGGTTCGCCGCCTTGATGCGTGGATCGTCCCATCGCTTGATCGCACCGGCGAAGATATCGACGTACACGTCCCTTGGCAGCCTGATCTCGCTATTCACGCCTGGAATGTTGTAGGCGAGCGCGATCATTCCCGCCGTGACCGGCAGCATCACCGCCGCTTCCGGGAGTTTTGCGGCTTCGCTTTCGGTAAGGATTTCGTCGCTGGCGGCGAAATCGACGTCTCGGGCGATGAAGCGTTTGACGCCCTCGCCGCTGCCAACCGCATCATACGTGATGGACACGCCGCGATGCCCGACAGCATATTCTTCGATCCATTTTTTCCAGAGCGGCGCCGCGAGGGTCGAACCCGCACCGCGAATAGAAACGGCTGCGTTCGGCTGTGCGCCCTGCCCCCAACTTGCGATCGGCAAGCCAGTCAGCGCGGCAAGAACCATTACAAGCGTGCTGAAGCGCAAAGGCATAGAGGTCATCGGAATCCTCCAGGCGAGCCGGCGTCACGCGACTTCCGGTTTGTGACCGCTCGCGCCTTCCATACGGCCGATGTCCCGCAACCGATTGCCGAGCGCGACTTGGTCAAGGCTCCTGATCGGCAAGGCCCCGAATATGTTGATGCGGTTCTTGAGATACCGAAGCGCCAGAACAAACGCGCGCTCCTTTTCGAGATCAGTGCCCTCGACCGCTGCCGGGTCCTCAATCCCCCAATGCGCCGTCATCGGCTGGCCCGGCCAGAGCGGGCAGACCTCGCCGGCGGCGTTGTCGCAGACGGTAAACACGAAATCCATCTGCGGCGCGTCCGGCGTCGCGAACTCGCTCCAGCTTTTCGAGCGCAGCCCTTCGGTCGGGAAGCCATAGTCTTCGAGCACCTTGAGGGCGAACGGGTTGATGACGCCCTTGGGATGGCTCCCGGCCGAGAAGGCGCGAAAGCGCCCGCCGCCGTCTCTCCGCATGACGCTTTCCGCGATAATGGAGCGCGCAGTGTTGCCGGTGCACAGGAACAGCACGTTGTAGATCGGATCAGGCATCGGAGGATTCATCCGCTGTTTTCGACTTTCGGCAGGATGTGGATTGAAGCGGCCTTATCAGCGCAGCGCAGAGGTCCGGCCTGCCTCCGCAGCAGTTCGTGGCGAGAAAGTCGATCAGCGCGCGCAGGCTGTCGATCTCGGCGCGGTAGATGATCGTGCGGCTGCGCCGCTCGGCGCTGACGAGCCTGGCGCGCGCAAGCACGCCAAGGTGCGCCGACATCGTGTTGGCGGGCACAGCCAGGCGACGCGCGACTTCGCCGGCGGGCAAGCCTTCCGGCTCATGCTCGATCAGCAACCGGAACACATCCAGCCGCGTGTTCTGCGAAAGCGCCGCGAAGGCGAGCAGGGCTTCTGTTGTTTCCATATTTCGTTGATAACGGAATTATTGAATTATGCAACCCCTTCCCGCGCCCCCGCGGCTGGGAATTTGCGAAAATTTGCGACCAATTCCGTTCGGCCGACGCCGAAAAGGCTGAGTGCGCGCCGATCCGACCCCGCACCGGGCTCAACGAGTACGTAGACTTACCCAAGGGACGTCGCCCCCGGATTGCAACCGTATTTCGGCAAGACCTCTCTTAAGGTAACTTTATTTTACTGATTGTTGCGGCGATGGGGGCCGTCGCAACTCTCGCATGAAAAGGTTCATGATCAGGGGGCGGTATCATGGTCAGAAATCGAGTGGAAAAGCTGGTGCTCGATATCGTGCTGAGTTACGCCGATGACGACGGTGGTGACGATCTGAATTCTGACTCTATTCTTGATGTCGACGATCTAGCGATGACTCATATCGTTCTCGCGCTCGAGACGCGGCTGGGTGTCGAACTTCCGACCGATCTCGAAGACGCGCGAACCGTTGCGGAGTTGGTGGCCGGCGCGCTTGAAGCGCTGCGCGCCAACACGCCGACAGACGATCGGGCGATTCCTGTTCCAGGATTTCCGCCGGTCCACGCGGGCAGCGCAAGCTCCGCCAGCATTTGAGTGATCAGGGACCGGATCAGGAGAGAACGAGGCACAGCGGCAGTCAAATCGAACGGAAATCGGCGCCGACGCTCGTATACGTTTGAATAAAGACCCTCCGTGCATGGCTGCACGGAGGGTCTTTGTTTATGCGGTTCTCGACAGTTTTCGACGCCGCGCCGGAATTTACCGGCGCGAACGCAGCAGCCTGAACAGGAGCAGTGAGCGGCCGGTCACGCTGTAGACGTGGCCGAATTTCAGCCGCGCCGCATCGATCTCGTCTTCAACGTCGGGAAGATTGGTGTCTATGAGCCTGAGCCATCCGGTTCCCGCCGCGACGCGCGGCAAGGTGAA
>JAEULX010000057.1 GCA_016793685.1 Bradyrhizobiaceae bacterium | reverse complement strand
ACCGCGCGGTAGATGGGGACGGTGTGGACGGCAATCCCGTATTCGCCCAGCAACGCCTCGAGATTGCCGGCCCGATCCTCGCCGGCAAGATAAAGGACTTGCTTCGTCCGGTCGGCGAGCCGCGCGACGATTAGGCTGGCGAGCGCCGCCACATCGCCATACGCCGATTCCACATGGGCGAAGGCCGCGGCGTGGGCCGCTTCCTCGGTGCGCGCGCCCACCGTGAACACCGGCACGCGCAGCAGGCGCGCTTTGGCCGGATGCGCGACCAGCGCGGTCACCGCATTCGCACTGGTCAGAGCGATCGCCGCCCACGGCCCCTCGCCGATCGGCGCATCGGGAATCGGCTCGACATGGATAAGTGGGGCGACCAGCGCCTGCCGCCCGCGGTCGCGCAACGCGCGGGCCGTCCGGTCTGCGTCAGGTTCGGGGCGTGTTACCAGCAGGCGCATCGTCAACCTGGAAAACGTCTAATCACCCGAAAAAGTTCGGACCGGCGCGCCGTTTCAATTCGGCGCCTGCGTCAGCTCCAAGGGCCGCCGCTTCGCTCGCGGGACCTGAGCGGTTCGTCTCGTGAGCGGTGCCGCCATCCGGCGTCACGATCAGTCCGCGCAGCGTCAGCACGCCGTCTGCCGCGATCCGCGCATGCCCCGCGATCGGCGTCCTGCACGATCCGTCCAGCGCGGCGAGGAAAGCGCGCTCCGCCGTGATCGCCGTCATCGTGTCCGCATCATTGATCGGGGCGACGAGTTCGCGCGTCCGGGCGTCGTCGGCGCGCGTTTCGATGGCGATTGCGCCCTGCCCGACCGCCGGCAGAAACTCGTCCACGGAGAATATCGACGTCGCCACGGCGGTCAGCCCAAGCCGCTTCAGGCCGGCGAGGGCCAACAGGGTCGCATCCACCTCCCCCGCATCGAGCTTGCGCAACCGCGTTTGCACATTGCCGCGCAAGGAGATCACGCGGAGATCGCCGCGCAGGCGGCGGACGATCGCCTGCCGCCGCAACGATGCGGTGCCGATGACCGCGCCGGCGGGCAAATCCGCGAGCGTCGCCGCTTTGCGGCTGATGAAGGCGTCGCGCACGTCTTCGCGGCGAAGAAACGCCGGCGCGACCAGGCCCGCCGGCAGCATCGTCTCCATGTCCTTTGCCGAATGAACGGCGAGGTCGACCTTCCGCTCGAACAGGGCCTGCTCGATTTCCTTGGTGAAAAGGCCCTTGCCGCCGACTTCGGCGAGCGGACGGTCCTGAATCACGTCGCCCGAGGTGCGGATCACGCAAATCTCGATCGCGACCGGATCGAGGCCGTGCGCGACCGCAAGCCGCGCGCGCACGTCCTCCGCCTGGGCAAGCGCGAGCGGGCTTCCGCGCGTGCCGATCCGCAGCAAAGAGCTGTTCGAGGATTGCGCCATGCGGTTTCGCAATGCTAGGCCGTCACTGTAATCGTTATATGGGCGCCTCGCGCCATGGCAATGCAAAACGGGACGGTACCGCACCGCCGGAGACAATGATCGTTCTCGGCATCGAAACGACCTGTGACGAGACGGCGGCCGCCGTGGTGGAACGCGGCCAGCACGGCCAGGGCCTCATTCTCTCCAACGTCGTCTTCTCGCAGATCGAAGAGCACGCCGCTTTCGGCGGCGTGGTCCCGGAGATTGCGGCGCGCGCCCATGTGGAGATTCTCGATCTCCTGATCGCCCAGGCGATGCGCGAGGCGAACCGGAATTTCTCGGATCTCGACGCGGTTGCGGCTGCCGCCGGGCCCGGGCTGATCGGCGGCCTCATTGTCGGCCTCACCACGGCGAAGGCGATCGCACTCGTGCATGAAAAGCCGCTGATCGCCGTCAACCACCTCGAAGCGCATGCGTTGACGGCGCGGCTCACCCACGACACGCCGTTTCCGTATTGCCTGTTTCTCGCCTCGGGCGGACACACGCAGATCGTCGCAGTGCTCGGAGTAGGCGACTATGTGCGGCTCGGCGGCACGCGCGACGACGCGATCGGCGAGGCGTTCGACAAGACCGCCAAGGTGCTCGGCCTCGGCTACCCGGGTGGGCCGGAAGTCGAGCGAAGCGCCGCGCGCGGCGATCCGACGCGGTTCACGCTGCCGCGGCCGATGATCGGGCGCAAAGACGCCGACTTCTCGCTCTCCGGATTAAAGACCGCGCTGCGGCTCGAAGCCGAGAAGCACGCACCGCTGTCGGAACGGGACGTTTACGATCTCTGCGCTGCGTTCCAGCAGTCCGTCATCGCCATGGTGATCGACCGCCTGCGCGCGGGTCTGCGGATGTTCGACGAGCGGTTCGGGCCGCCGATGGCCCTCGTCGCCGCGGGCGGCGTCGCCGCCAACCAGGCGATCCGTGGCCTGCTCAACCAGGTGGCGATGGAGGCCGACACGGCGTTGGTGCTGCCGCCGGCCGAACTGTGCACCGACAATGGCGCGATGATCGCGTGGGCCGGCGCCGAGCGGCTCGCGCAGGGGCTGATCGACACGCTGGAAAGCGGTCCGCACGCCCGTTGGCCGCTCGAGCAGGTCACCAAGGCCGACAAGTTTTCTTCCCACGCATCGCGTGCCTGAGGCCGGCCCTCGACATGAAGTTCGATCATATCGCTGTGGTCGGCGCCGGGGCCTGGGGCTCCGCCCTCGCCTGCACCGCCGCGCGCGCCGGCCGCCGCGTCACGCTGATCGCGCGCTCCGAACAGGCCGCGGCCGACATCCGCGCAACCGGCGAAAGCCGGCACCTGCCGGGAATGAAGCTCGATCCCCGCATTACGGTCACTGCCGGAGCGGCCGCCGCCGCGGCCGCCGACGCGGTGCTGCTGGTGGTTCCGGCGCAAGCGTTGCGCTTCGCCGCAGGCTCGCTCGCTCCCGTGATCGCCTCCGGCACGCCGATCGTCGCTTGCGCCAAGGGCATCGAGCGCGACACCCGCGCGTTCATGACCGAGGTCATCGCCGCCTGCATTCCCCAGGCAAAGCCGGCAATCCTGTCCGGCCCGAGCTTTGCGACCGATGTCGCGCGCGGGCTGCCGACCGCCGTGACCCTGGCGGCGCGCGAAGCCGCCGTCGCGTCGAACCTCGTGCGCGCGCTCGGCACGCACACGTTCCGCCCCTACCATTCGACCGATGTGCGCGGCGTCGAAATCGGCGGCGCGGCGAAGAACGTGCTCGCGATCGCCGCCGGTATCGCTTCCGGCCGCCGTCTCGGCGCCAGCGCCCTGGCCGCGCTCACCACGCGGGGATTCGCCGAATTGATCCGCTTCGGCAAGGCGTTCGGTGCGCGCGCGGAGACGCTGACCGGACTGTCCGGCCTGGGCGACCTCATCCTCACCTGCTCGACGCGGCAATCGCGCAATTTCTCCTTCGGCGTCGTGATCGGCGAAGGCGCTTCGCTCGCCGACGCCGCCCGCGGCGGCCTCGCGGAGGGCGCCTTCACCGCGTCCGTGCTGGTGGAAATGGCGAAGGCGGCCGACATCGACATGCCGATCGCGAACGCCGTCGATGCCGTGCTCGACGGCCGGCTCAGCATCGACGAAGCGATGGAGGCGCTGCTCGCGCGCCCGTTCAAGGCGGAGAACTAGCGATGCAGTACTGGTTGGTGAAGACCGAGCCATCGGCCTGGTCGTGGGACGACCAGCGCAAGGCTGGCAGCAAGGGCGAGCCGTGGACCGGCGTGCGCAACCACACCGCCAAGCAGAACCTGGCGAAAATGCACAAGGGCGACCAGGCGTTCTTCTACCACTCCGTCGATGAGAAGAGCATCGTCGGCCTCGTCGAAGTTATTCGCGAAGCCTATCCCGACCCGACGGCCAAGCCGGGCGAACCGTGGGTCGTCGTCGACATGAAGGCCATCGCGCCCCTGCCCCACCCGGTGACGCTCGCCGACATCAAGGCGGAGTCGCGGCTGAAAGACATGGCGCTTGTGAAGCTGTCGCGCCTCTCGGTGCAGCCGGTCACCGCGGCGGAATGGACGCTCGTGTGCAGGATGGGCGGGATCGCCTGACGCGCCGGTGTGCCGGCTGAGCTCAGAGCATTTTCCGGCAAAAGCATGCCCTCGGACTCGATCCGGGGGTGGGAACCGGTTCGCCGGAGAAAACGCGGCCACTCGAGGAGAACCGGAGCTCAAGGAGAACCGGAGCGAAGCCCGATTCCATCAGAACGGAATTCGCTTAATGCCCGAGCGCGTCTTTCAGCGTCTTCAAGTGGTCGAGCTTTTCCATCGCCTTGTTGCGCGCAACGTCGTCCTTGGCGTCGGCGACATCTTCCTCGGCGTCCTTGATCGCCTGCTGGATCGTCGCCGGGTCAAGCTCATCGACCGGCACGACCTCCTGCGCGAGCACGGTGAGCCCGGTCGG
>JAEULX010000021.1 GCA_016793685.1 Bradyrhizobiaceae bacterium | reverse complement strand
ATTCAGGCGGCAGCCGAAGGTCCGAATATCGACCGTCATGGCGTCACGCGTCTGCGCCGACGAACAGCGCGGGATCGAAGCGGCCTTCGTATTCGTAGGCGACGGGGCCCGTCATCAGCACATGGCCGTCGCTTTCCCGCCACGCGATCAAAAGGTCGCCGCCGGGCAGCGTAACCGTCACCCGCCGGCCGGCCCGCCCGGTCCGCATCGCCGAAACGGCGACCGCACAGGCGGCCGAACCGCATGCCTTGGTCAGGCCGGCGCCGCGTTCCCAAGTGCGCGCGACGATATGGTCCGGGGAGACGGCCGTTGCGAGCGAGATATTGGCGCGCTCGGGGAAAATCGGATCGTTCTCGAGCAGCGGGCCAAGCCTGGCGAGATCGTAGGCATGCACGTCGTCGACCCAGAACACCGCATGCGGATTGCCCATGCTGGCGACCGCCGGCGAATGCAGAATGGGATGGTCGATCGGCCCGACCTGCAGCGGGATCGCCCGCGTATCGGGGCATTCCCTGGCGAGCGGGATATCCTGCCAGCCAAACCGGGGCGCTCCCATATCGACCGTGACGATCAGCGGCTCGGCGGTGGGCCAGCAGTTCACGAGACCCGCCGCCGTCTCGAGGCTCAGTTGCCGCGTGCCGCTGTCCTTGAACAGGTAATCCGCAACACAGCGCATCCCGTTGCCGCAGGCGCCGGCCTGCGAGCCGTCGTTGTTATAGATGCGGATGAAGGCGTCCGTTCCCGGCGTCTGCGGGGCAAAGATCGGCATGAGCTGGTCGAACGGCGCGCCGCCTGCCCCGGCAGCCGCCCGCACTTCGCCCGGATCGAGCGCGCGGCCGTTCCCGGACTCGCGGCGCAGGTCGACGATCACAATCTCGTTGCCGAGACCGTTCATCTTGATGAAGCGGCGATTGGCGAGCGTGTTCATATTCTTATCACACCGTATCCCATGCTTATATGGGCAATCGGCAAGGCTTGACCAGCGCGAAGCCCTGTATCACTTGAAGCGCGCACGACGTGCGCGGGGAGCGCTTACGAGCGGAAATGTTCGTCGATCTTCAGCAGACGCCGCAATGACGTGGCAAATTGCCGGTATTGAGACGCTTTCAGCCGTCCCCGGACCTGCCTCGGACGGGGCGGACGCTTCTCGACAGGAGTATCAGATGCGACCCTCTCGTTTGGTGGCTGCGCTCGCGGGAGCGGTCATCATGCTTGGCCTGTGGCTATCCGGTTTCGCTCTTGGGCAGACCCCGGCGGAGGACAAGGGCGCAAACGCTCCACCGGCCGCACCCGCGGCGCAGGCTCCGCAGGCCGCGCCGGGCGCATCCGGCCCTGCAACCTCTCCGCCCGCCGGCGCACCGACGGCGCCCACCGCGCAGACGACGCCCGCCTCCCCTCCGCAGGCGCAGACGCCAGGCGACGAACTGTCCGGTCAGGAGATCACGTTGGCCGAGCAGCCGATCGTGTACCTGTCCGGCACGGCGCAATGGGACACGGCCTTCGATACGATCATCGACAGCTTCAAGAAGATTTACGCCGTCCTCGAAAAGGAGAAGGTCGCGCCGGCCGGACCGCCGATGACGATCTACACGTCGACCGACGAGAAGGGGTTCGACTTCCGCGCGGCGGTGCCGGTCGCCGCAACGCCGGCCAACCTGCCGGACGGCATGGCGGCAGGCAAGTCGCCCGCCGGGAAGGCATTGAAATATGTCCATCGGGGCAGCTATGACTCGCTCGATGGCACTTACGAACGGATCACCAATCAGCTCGACGACAAGGGCCTGGAGGCGCAGGACGTGTTCGTTGAATCCTATCTTACCGATCCGCGCACGACGCCCGACGATAAGCTCGTCATCGAAGTCTATGTGCCGATAAAGTAAGGCATAGGGGGCCAGCGGGCGGGGGGTTTTGCGATTTTCGACGCCGGAGGCGACAATGCCATGCGACGATCGCGGCCGCGGCGGCTGTGGTCACTCGCCGATCCGGCAGATTTTCCTCGCCGCGCTGCGACCACTGAAAGGCGGCCGGCCGCAATAGCCGCATGATTTACTTCGAAATCGCCACCGTCGTCGTTCTTATTTTCATCAACGCCTTGCTCGCCATGGCCGAGCTTGCGGTGGTGTCCTCGCGGCGCGCGCGGCTGCAGGCCCTGGTCGATCGCGAGGTCGTCGGCTCCCGGCGCGCGCTCGCGCTCGCCGCCAATCCGGGCAAGTTCCTGTCCACGGTCCAGGTTGGGATCACCCTGATCGGGATTTTGTCCGGCGCCTTCTCCGGCGCGACGCTGGGCTCCCGCCTCTCCGAATGGTTCGTCTCGCTCGGCATGCCGCCCGCGGTGGCGGATGCATCGGGCGTCGGGCTGGTGGTCACCGTGATAACCTATGCGTCGCTGATTATCGGCGAGCTCGTCCCGAAACAGATCGCGTTGCGCAATCCGGAAGCCATCGCCGTCCGCGTGTCGCCGTCGATGACGGTGCTGGCCAAGATCGCCTCGCCGTTCGTCTGGGTGCTCGACGCCTCGGGACGGCTGGTCCTGCGCGCGCTCGCGCAACGCCCCGAGGCGGAGGAGCGCGTCACCGACGAAGAAATCCGCACCCTCATCGCCGAAGCCGAGACCGCCGGCATCATCGAACCGGAAGAACGGACGATGATCGCCGGCGTCATGCGCCTCGGTGATCGTCCCGTACGCGCGGTCATGACCCCGCGGACCGACGTCGACATGATCAACCTTGCCGATGATCCGCAGGCGATCCGCAAACTGATCGTCGGCAGCGTTCACTCGCGGATGCCCGTCTATGACGGCACCCCCGAGGAGATGCTGGGCGTCGTTCAGGCGAAAGACGTTCTCGACGCCTATCTGCGCGGCGAGCAGCCTGACTTCCGCGCATATGTGCGCTCCGCCCCGGTGATTCCCGACACTGCCGATGCCCTGGACGTCGTCCAGACCATCAAGACCTCGCCGGTCCACATGGCCCTGATCCACGACGAGTACGGGCATTTCGAGGGCGTCGTCACCAATGCCGACATCCTCGAAGCGATTGTCGGGGCGTTCCGCACGGACGAAGGGCTGGTCGAGCACGCCGTGCAGCGCGCGGATGGATCCTGGCTCATCGCCGGCGGGATGCCGGCGGACGAAATGGCGGAACTCCTCGCCATCCCGATTCCGCAGACGCGCAGCTACCAGACGGCCGCGGGGTTCGCGCTGGCGCAGGCGGGCCACCTGCCGCAGGTCGGGGAGGCGTTCGACGCCTCCGGCTGGCGCTTCGAGATCGTCGATCTGGATGGACGGCGCATCGACAAGATCCTCGCGCGGCGCATTTCCTCCGGGCGCCGTTGGGGGCCGCTGTAGTTGCGGCTCCGAGCCCTCCGCCTCCCGACCCCAGCCGACTTTTTGCGAATAACTTGCAACAGAGTTGACAGGGACTACGATACCCTTATATTGCAAATAACTCGCAATAGCAGATTAAGGTTAGGGCTAGAGCATTTTCAGGCGAAGTGGAAACCGGTTCGCCGTCAGAAAATGCGACAACACAAAGAGAATTAGAGCGAAGCCCGATTCGCTCTAGAGCATTTTCCGGCAAAGCAGGATTCGTTCGCCGCAGAAAATGTAATCAACACAGGGGCGGACGCTCGCCTCATCGGAAGACAGGCGGATCGCAGGCGACATGCGCTCCATCTGGATCGCGATGCGCTCGCTCGAGACCGATATCATGGACGCCGGACCGACGACCCCCCGATTGGCCCCATCGCCCCTCAACGGCTGGCGGCGCGAACGCGGGCGGCCTTCCCTGGTCGAAGTTTACGGGTCAATCGGCACGCGGCCGACGGGCCCGTTCTGGCGCAAGCTGGTCGCCTTCCTCGGCCCGGGCTATCTGGTCGCGGTCGGCTACATGGACCCCGGGAACTGGGCGACCTCGCTCGCCGGCGGCTCCAAGTTCGGTTACGCGCTGCTGGCGATCGCCCTGATCTCCAACGTGATGGCGATCATCCTGCAATCGCTGTGCGCACGCCTGGGGATCGGAGCGGGGCGCGACCTCGCCCAGGCCTGCCGCGATGCATTCCCGACCTGGGTGTCCTGGCCATTATGGATCGCGGCCGAGATTGCGATCTGCGCGACCGACCTCGCCGAGGTCATCGGCACGGCGATCGGCCTCAATCTTCTCTTCGGCGTTCCCCTCGAACTCGGCGTGCTCATCACCGCGCTCGACGTTTTCCTGATCCTGTGGCTGCAGAATCTCGGCTTCCGCTGGATCGAAGCCTTCGTCGTCACCCTGCTCGGCGTCATCACGGTCTGCTTCGCCATTCAGATCGCGCTCGCCGACCCGAACTGGGGCGCGGTGATCCGCGGCTTCGCGCCGACGACCGAGATCGTGACCAATCCGGACATGCTCTATCTCGCGCTGGGAATTCTCGGCGCGACCGTGATGCCGCACAATCTCTACCTTCATTCCGGCGTGGTGCAGACCCGTCGCTTCGGCGATTCGGTTGAGGACCGGCGCGAAGCGATCAATCTCGCGACCGCCGATTCGACGATCGCGCTGATGTTCGCGCTGCTGATCAACGCCTCGATTCTCATTCTCGCGGCGGCGACCTTCTACAAGGCCGGCAAGACCGAAATCGCCGAGCTCGACCAGGTGCATGCCTTCCTTGCGCCGCTGCTCGGCTCGGCGCTCGCTCCCACCTTGTTCGGCATCGCCCTGCTCGCCTGCGGCCTGAACTCGACGGTGACGGCGACCCTGTCCGGACAGATCGTCATGGAAGGCTTCATCGACATTCGCCTGCCGGCGTGGGCGCGACGGCTGGTGACGCGATCGCTCGCGATCGTGCCGGCGGCCCTCGTCACCATCTGGTATGGCGCGTCGGGCACGGCGAAACTGCTGATCTTCAGTCAGGTGATCCTGAGCATTCAGCTGCCGTTCGCCATCGTCCCGCTGGTGATGTTTACCGCCGACCGCGGAAAGCTCGGCGAACTGATCGCGCCGCGCTGGCTGACCGCCCTCGCCGCGCTCACCGCCGTCACGGTCATCGTGCTCAACATCAAGCTGCTGGTCGATTTCCTCGCCGGCTGATCGCCGGGTGCCGCCGGCGGCGCCGCCCGCCCGGCGCACCTATGCCCGTTTGCGCCGGCGCCGATCGCCGTGGCGGTTGAGCACGACCCACACCGCGACCGCGGGCCGCCTGCCGATGGTCCACAGGCGGTGCGGGTGCTGCGCATCGAACGAGATCGAATCGCCCGGCCGCAGTTCGAATTCGTCGGGGCCGATCCGGATGCCGAGACGCCCGCTGAGGACGTAGGCGTATTCCTTGCCGCCGTGCTGGATCAGCTCATCCTTCTCGCAGGAGGCCGCGCCCACGTCATAGACGACGTAGAGGAATTCGACCTCCGCATCGCTGGTCGGGGTCAGCCGTTCCCAGCGCACGCCGCCCGACAGATGGATCGTCTCGCGGCCGCGCGAGCGCTGCACCGGATTCTTGGCCGCGCGTCCACGCGCCGGCCGGGCCGGGCGCGTCGCCCTGCCCCCATCGCGGAAAAGATCATCCACCAGCAGTCCGAGTTCGTTGGAAATCGCATAGAGCGTGCCCACCGACGGCATCACATGGCCGTGCTCGATCTGCGACACGAGGCTCGCCGAAACCCCGACCTTGCGGGCAAGCCCGCGCAGGGTGACGCCTTTCTTCTCGCGCGCGTCGCGCAGGCGCGGTCCAAGCTGGTCGGACCCGTCGGGACGACCGGGGCGGGCGGGGCTTGCGGCTTTCTTGCGGACTGTCTTGCGCATGCGACGTAATGAAGCTCCCCAGCAAGCATATTGACACCGACCAAGGGTGCGCTAGCGTTCAGTCATACTGAACAGAGAAAAACTAGCCGCGGACGCGGGAGGAGCCAACATGCACCACATCTTGCGCAGTGACGAGATCCGGCTCGCGCCGGCCTATCCCGAGCACAGCGCCGGATTCAACCGCTGTTCGCTGATCGACCGGTCGTGCGGCTCGGTTCACACCGGGCTCGGCCTCTGCACGCTCGATGCCGGCGGCCGCATCGACACGCATTTGCACTCCTTCGAGGAGAGCTTTTACGTCCTCGAGGGGGAGCCCGTCCTCATTCTCGACGGACACGCCTGTCCGCTCACGCCGGGCGCCTGCGGCATCGTGCCGCTCGGCGTGCCGCACGCCTGGCTCGGCCCCCAGCAGGGACGGGCGAAATGGCTCGACATGCTGGTTCCCCAGGCGCGCGGTCCGGACGAACCCGCCGACACGTTTTTCCTCGGCCCGCCGGCATCGGGGGACATCAAGCCGCTGGACATCCGCGATCCGCGTTCGCGCCATTTCTTCCGGTTGCGCGATACCGACATGCAGGTCGACAAGCTCAAGGTCGGCGCCCGGGTCGATGCCCCGACGGTGTCGTCGAGCATGGCGACCGCGCTGCTCGCCTACAGCGGGATCGCCGTCAAAATGCTGGTGGACCAGCGGCTCGACGCGCAGCTTCACACCATGTTCATGGTGGAATACCAGCCCGGCGGCGTCGCCCATCCGCACGACCACCCGCTGGAGGAAGCCTATGTGATCCTCGACGGCGAGGTCGAAGCGGAAGCCGACGGACGACGCTACACGATGCGGGTCGGCGACGTGCTGTGGACCGGCGTCGGCTGCATCCATGCGTTCTACAACACCAGCAACGGCACGGTGCGCTGGCTGGAAACCCAGTCGCCGCAGCCACCGGCGCGCTATTCCTACCGCTTCAACCGCGACTGGGAATATCTCGCGCACAAGCTCGGCGACGCACAGCAAGAGAACGCGCCCGTGAAGGCCGTCGCCGGCGGCGCGCGCGCCTGACGGGCTTTCGGCCTCCCCGCGCGGCCCGGACTTTTTCCCGCGGCTGCGTATCGAAGCAAGTTGGAAAGAGCAAAAAGAACGCATCCCGATCCAGCATTTGGATCGCGTTCTGCATCTGGAGATAGTCGGAGAAAGCGATGGCGGATCGACAGACGGCGGTGATCATCGGCGGGACTTCCGGCCTCGGGAAGGCGCTCGCCGAGACGCTCGCCAAACGCGGAGAAGAGGTGTTCATCAGCGGCCGCGATGCGGCGCGCGCCCAGGCGGTGGCGAAGGAGATCGGCGGCGCCGTGCATGGCGTCGGCCTCGATCTGGCGCAGCCGCAAACCATCGCCGACGCCCTCAAGGACGTGGGCAAGGTCGATCACCTGGTGCTCGCCGCCATCGAGAGAGACGAGAACAGCGTGCGCAACTACGACATCGCGCGCGCGGTCCGTCTGGCGACGCTCAAGCTCGTCGGCTACACGGAGGTGATCCACACGCTGGCGGCGCGGCTTGCACCGAACGCATCGATCGTCCTGTTCGGCGGGCAGGCGCGGGCGCGGCCCTATCCGGGCTCGACGACGGTGACGACGGTGAACGGCGGCGTCACCACGATGGTCGCCACGCTCGCGGTCGAGCTCGGCCCGGTGCGCGTCAACGCCATCCACCCGGGCATCGTCGGCGACAGTCCGGCGTGGGCGGGCAAGCCGCCCGAAGTGCTGCAACGGGTGATCGACCGCACGCCGATCAAACGGCTGGCGACCATGGCCGACGTCGTCGCGAGCACGATCTTTCTGTTGGACAATCAATCGGTGAACGGAGTGAACCTTCAGGTGGACGGCGGCTGGCTCCTGATGTGAGCCGCATGCGCATCGACACCGAATGCGCATGAACAAATGCCAACAAAACTCGGTCTAGGGAGAACGCAATGACAATATTCAAGGGGCTCTTTGGCGCCGTGATCGGCGCCGTCTTTTCGCTCGCCTTGACGGTCGCGCCTACGCTGGCGGAGCCGTCGGGACCGCCGGTCAAGATCGGCAGCACGCTCGCCCTGACCGGGCCGCTTTCGGCCACCGCGCAGATCCATAAGATCGTCGGCGACATCTATGTCGAGCAGCTCAACAAGAAGAACGGTCTGCTCGGCCGTCCGGTGGAATGGATCGTCAAGGACGATCAGAGCAAGCCGGACCTTGCACGCACGCTGTACGAACAGCTTTTGACCGTCGACAAGGTCGATCTGCTGATGGGCCCCTACGCCACCGGCAATATCCTCGCGGCGATGGGCGTCGCCCAGCGCTACAACAAGGTCCTCATCCATCACACGCTCGGCATTCCCAGCCTCGCCAAGTACGACAAGCAGTTTCCCGCCTGGTCGGTTGGGGCCAATCCCGAGCAGACCGTTCCCAATACCGTGTTCGACGCGCTCGCGACCCTGCCCAAGCCGCCGAAGACGATCGCCATCGTCACCAGCAAGTTCCCGTCGATCTATTTCATGTCGGCCGGCGCGCGCGAAGTTGCGAAAAAGCGCGGCCTGCAGGAGGTCCTCTATCTCGAATGGGAATTCGGCAATCGCGATTTCGGACCGATCGCAAGCCGCGTGAAGGACGCCGATCCCGACTTTGTCTGGGTCGGCGCAATCGGGCTCGAGGGCAATCAGCTGCTGAGCGCGATGAAGAACATCGACTACAAGCCGCCGCTGCACTTCTACATGTATCCCGCGCCCGGGCCCCTCGCCAAAGCGCCGGAGGCAAATCATGCGCTCGCTGCTTCGATTTTCGAGCAGCACCCGCCCTTCACCGATGATCCGACCGCAGCGGAATTCGTGAAAATCTTCAACGAACGCGCCGCCAAAGCAGGGCTGCCGGACACCGCCGTGGAGACGCAGGCAGCCGCCTCGTACTCGGCCTGGCAGGTGCTCGAAGCAGCGGTCAACGGCGCGCAAAGCCTCGACGACCAGAAAATCGCCGACTGGCTCAAGACCCACCAGGTCAAGACCATCCAGGGCGTGCTTCGCTTCGACAGGCTCAACAATTTCGGCGACGACCTCATGAAGGTGAAGCAGGTCCAGGATGGACGCTGGGTCACCGTCTGGCCGGATCAATGGGCGGCGCCCGGAGCGAAGATTAAAGCGGACTAGAGGGCTCCGGTGACGTTTCCCAGCCCGACCCTGCTCGGCCAGTCGTTGCTGTCCGGCGTCTTCATCGGCGCGCTGTACGGACTGCTGGGGCTCGGGCTCAGCCTCTCCTGGGGGATGCTGCGCCAGATCAATCTGGCGCACTTCGCCCTCGCCTTTCTCGGCGCCTATCTCACCTATCAGTTCGCCGAGGTCTACAAGATCGACCCGCTGCTTTCGATCCTGATCATCGCGCCCGCGTTTTTTCTGTTGGGCGCGCTGCTCCAGGCGTTGTTCGCGCGCTTCTCGATCAGCCCGTTCAGTTCGCTCCTGGTGACGTTCGGCCTGACGGTGATCATCGAGAGCGCGATCCAGTGGTACTGGACGGCTGACTACCGGCTGCTGGAATCCGCCTATCGCGGCATCCGGTTCAAGCTCGGGCCGCTGTACATTCCGTTTCCCGAACTGCTGACGGTGGTGCTTGCGGTGGCTCTCGCGAGCCTCGTCTGGTCGGCGCTGCGCTACACCGATCTCGGCAAGGCGATGCGGGCGGCGAGCGAGGACGCACCGATCGCGGCCGCCTTCGGGGTGAACGAGCGCGCGCTGGCGCTGCTGCTGTCGGGGCTTTGCGCGGCGACCGCCGGCGTCGCCGGATTATGCCTGGCGCTGAGCTATACGCTCGCGCCGTCGCAAATCTACGCCTGGATCGGCGTCGTGTTCGCCGCGGTGATGATCGGCGGCCTCGGCAATCCGCTGGGAACGCTGATCGCCGGCATCGTCATCGGGGTGAGCGAGTCGCTCACCATGGCGCTGACGGCGCCCGCCTGGGCGCCGCTCGTCTCCTTCTCGCTCTTGATCATCGTTCTTCTGGTGCGCGCGCGGGACCTTTGAGATGCGCATTCCTGCGTCGATCTGGATGGCAGGCGCGGTCGTCGCGGTCGCCGCGGTTCCGTTCCTCAAGCTGCCGGCCTTCTACGAGTCGTTTCTCTATCTCGTCTACTTCTGGATCGTGCTCGCCACCTCGTGGAATATTTTGAGCGGCTATTCCGGTTATTTCTCGTTCGGCCACGGCGCCTTTGTCGGCGCGGGCGTGTACACAACGGCGGTCCTCACCACCGTCTTCGACGTGCCGTTTCTCGCGACCCTGCCCGCCGCCGCGGCGATTGCGGCGCTGCTCGGGCTCGGCGTCGGCGCGGTCGTCTTCCGCGTCGGGCGGCTGCGCGGCGAATTGT
>JAEULX010000013.1 GCA_016793685.1 Bradyrhizobiaceae bacterium | reverse complement strand
GCCAATCCAGAAAGCGGGGCGCAATCTGACGGCTCCAGCGGCCCATATAGGCTTCGTACCGATCGCCAGCCTGCCAAGCATCGGTTCGGGATGCCTCCGCCATCGGTCTGTCCGCATGCTGTATCGGGTGGCGAACGATACACGCAGAGCGCCGCGGAGGACAGCGCCGCGAAAGGCCGACCTTTCAGACGTACCGCCAACCTTAGCCAGGAGAACCCTGGGCCCTGCTTGCGCCGGACGGGCGGAGCGGCCACCATGCCGGCATGAGTCGCAAGGCAACAAAGTCCGCCGAGACCAACGCGCCGCGCCTCCCGCTCGGGGAAGCGCCGGTGCGGCCGACCTTCAAGCGCGAACGCGCCGCTCTCAAGCGCGGCGTCTGGCCGGTCGCCGGCTGCGATGAAGCGGGCCGCGGTCCGCTGGCGGGACCGGTCGTCGCTGCTGCCGTGATCCTCGATCCCAAGCGCATCCCGCGCGGGCTCGACGATTCGAAAAAGCTGAATGCGGAGCGCCGCGAGGTTCTCTACGAGCGCATCTGCGCCGTGGCCGAGGTCGGCGTCGCCGTCGCCTCGCGCGCGCGGATCGACCGCGACAATATCCGGCAGGCGTCGCTGTGGGCGCTCGCGCGGGCGGTGAGGGCGCTGCCGACGCCGCCGCAATTCGTCTTTGTCGACGGGTGCGACCGGATCGAGGCCGGCTGCGACTGCGAGGCGGTGATCAGCGGCGACGCGCTGGTGCTCTCGATCGCGGCCGCTTCGATCGTCGCCAAGGTTGCGCGCGACCGCCTGATGGCGCAGGTGGGCGCGGCCCATCCGGGCTATGGTTTCGAGCGTCACATGGGTTACAGCGTGCCCGAGCATGCGGACGCCCTGACGCGGCTCGGGCCGACCGTCCATCACCGGCGGTCGTTCGCCCCGGTGGCGTTGGCCTACGGGAACCGGGCGCCGGGGGCGGCGGAGGCCGTCGCGTTGCCGTTCGAGACCCGGCCGCCGCCTGGGGAACCGGAGATCGCGCCAAGTTCGCCGCTTCCGCCTTCCCGCGCAGTTTGATACCACGCATGCCGAGCCTGGCCGCCCGCCCGGCTGCAGCGTCGCCCGATCTGACGTTGCGGTTGTGCTGCCGGTCGCCCTGCCTTCGTTCCTGGCCCGCGTCTCCTGTGCGGCGTCGGGGTCAAGCGCTTCCCGCTTAGGATCGATTCCGGCCGCCGATGCTCCACGTCTCCTTGTTCGTCGAATTGATCCGGTCGCGGCCGCGCTTCATGGTGTGGGCCGCAGCGCTTGCGCAGGCGGCGTTGTGGTGGCTGGTCCCGGTGATTTTCTATTCGGCCCCGCCGGGGGATCTCGCGCTGAACATCGCGGTCGGCAGCGAGTTCCACCTCGGCTCCTTCTGGGGGCCGCCGCTCTCCTATTGGCTCGCCGACATCGCCTTTGCCATCGCCGGCATGCCCGGCGTCTATCTCCTCGCGCAGGCCTGTGTGATCGCCACCTATTGGGTGGTGTTCCGCCTCGGTCAGTCGATCGTCGGCATTCACCAGGCGGCGCTGGCGGTTCTGCTGATGGTCGGCATTTCCGCCCTGTCGGTGCCGACGCCGACCTTTGGGCCGCCGATCCTGGCCATGCCGCTGACCGCGCTCGCGCTCCTGCACTATTGGCGCGCGTTCGGCGAAGGCAAACGCGGCTATTCGTTTTTTCTCGCCGCCGATCTCGCCCTGCTCATCCTGACCACCCATTCCGGCATCGTCCTGCTTGGCGCGTTTGCCGTGTTCACCCTGGCGACCGAGCGCGGGCGGGCCATGTTGTTGACGATCGAGCCGTGGATTGCGGCGATCATCATCGTGGTGATCCTGTTCCCGCACCTGGTTTGGCTCGACATGTCGGGCATGGGCTCGACCTGGCTCTCGCGGCTGCGTTACGACCGCCCGGGAGAATGGTCGCTCGTGCTCTGGCTGCGCCAGCTCGTGGCGCTTGCGGTCGCGCATACCGGCGCGGTCGTGCTGGTCCTGCTGAGCTCCGGCTGGGGCGATGTGGGCGAAAAGCCTCCCGTGTTCCAGCGCAAGCCGTTGACTGATCTGGAGCGCAAATTCGTCCTGTTTTTTGCGATCGCGCTGCCGCTGGCGGCGACGGTGGTGGGGGCCGCGCTCGGCGAGCGAAGCCCGGTGGGCCGGATAAGTCCGAATGTCGTGCTGTCAGGCCTTGCGATCGTGGTGCTCGCGGGGAACGCGATCGAACTGCATCGACAATGGCTCACCGGATTTGCGTGGACCGTGTTGCTGATCGCGCCGCCCGCCTTTGCCGCCTTCGGTCTTCTCGCCGCGCCGTTTTTGGGCGGGACGCCCATTCCGACGGCGCAGCCGGCGAAAGAGATCGGGCGATTTTTCGGGGATACGTTCGAACGGCGCGTCGGCAAGCGCCTTGGCGTCGTTTCGGGCGATCTGCGGCTCGCCTCGTTGATTTCTCTCTACGCGCCGGGACGGCCGACCGTCTATTTCGCCAACGCGCCCGACCGCACGCCCTGGGTGAACGCCGAGGAGGTGCGGCAGAAAGGGGTCATCGTGGTTTGGCCGGCGACCGACACCATCGGCACGCCGCCGCCCGACGTCAGGGCCCTGTTCCCCGACCTCGTTCCGGAGGTGCCGCAAGCCTTCAGCTATTCCATCCAGGGGCGTCTGCCGCTCCTGCGCATCGGCTGGGGCATGATACGCCCGCAGTGACCGCGGGCTCTCTGCACCGGTTCGACGGATGGCCGCGCCGAACGATGCGTCGCGGCTGCGGCCGGCCGTCTCGCCCGCGCGCGGTACGCGTGATCAGAGCCGGTTGATTTCAAACTCCTCGCAGGAGTAGCCGAGCATCGACAGGCCTTCCTCCAGAAAGTCGCCGAGCAGCGGGATGCCGATCAGGTATTCGGCTGTGCGTTCATTGTGTTCGCTCGCCGCCTCCGCCCGCACCGCCGGCCAGTCGCTTGCCGCATAATCGTCGCGTCCGAGCCAGGCCAATGCGACGAGATCGATCTGCTCGTCCACCGAAAGAGCATTGATGAAGGACACCAGTTCTTCGACCACCGGATCATCGTCGTGGTCTTCAAGGACCGCCGCGTCGTGGTCATCGGAGGGATTCGAGCCCGGGCCGGTTCGGTCACCTCGTCCTTGGCGTCGAATTCCTTGGCCTTGATGATGATGAAGCACACCTTCTCCGGCGAGATCGTGAGCGTTGCCGCATCCTCGTCTTCGGCCGAAAAGCCCGTATCGCCCGATCGCTCTTGCATGCTCGTCACCCGCGTGATCGCCCGGCGCTTTCCGCAATCGCCGGCGGCTGGCTCGCAGTCGCGCCTTGGCGGACGAGGCCGCCGAAATCCCTCGGCTGGTCAAGCCGACGCTTGATTTCGGGTCGAAGGATACGGCATCTCCTCTGTTGTCTTTTTGATCAAGATCACGGCGCTGAAAGGGGTGCGTGCGATCAGTCGCAACCCATGTCCTGCGGGGCATCGCCGCTGCGAAGCATGTCCATTGAGAGTTGCCGCGCATGGAAACCTATTCCGTCGATATCGATCCGGAACAAGTGGTTCGCTGGGTTCTGGAGGAGCATCAGGCTAGCCCCCTCGCGTTCAGGCTCGTTGCCCGGCGTAGCGTCGAGCCGCGCGAACTGCCGGCGAAATCCGAGTTTCGCCTCGGCGATGAGGAGCGCGAGGACCTCAGCGAAATCGCCACGTTCGCAACCCTGGAGATTGCGCCGGTCCACGCCGGCGACGGATGGCGGCTCACCGTGACGGTCGAGGACGAATTGG
>JAEULX010000095.1 GCA_016793685.1 Bradyrhizobiaceae bacterium | reverse complement strand
CTTTGTTGAAGCGCGCGGCGTCTCGACCTGGGCGACGTCGCTTTTTGTCACGCTCATCGGGGCCAACCTTCCCGGCATCGGCTCGACGATCGAGGCGGCGACGACCCGGTACCATCGGCCGGTCGCGATCGGCGAACCGGTGACCGCCAGGATCACCGTCAAGGAAATCCGCCGAGACAAGGGCTCGCTCGTTCTCGACTGCCATTGCCTCGATTCCGCCGGCGCGCTCATTGCCGACGCCCTCATCGAAGTCGCCGCGCCGAAAGCGAAGCTCCGCAAGGAATATGCGGGCCATCGTCTCGAGGAACTGGTCGACCGTTGCCGGGGCCTGCCGCCGATGCCGACTGCAGTTGTGCATCCGTGCTCCGCCGATGCGCTGATGGGCGCCGTCGAGGCGGTGAACCACAAGCTGATCGCCCCGATCCTGGTTGGGCCGGAGGACAAAATCCGCAAAGTCGCCGCCGCGCAGAACGTGGATCTCGCCGATTACCGGATCGTCGCCACCGCCGACGCCGAAGAGTCCGCGACAAAGGCGGCGCTCATGGCGGCCAGGGGCGAAGCGAGCGCGCTCATGAAAGGCAGCCTCCACACCGACCAGTTCATGCATGCGATCGTCGCCAAGGAAAACCACCTGCGCACCAACCGCCTGCTCAGCCACTGCATGCTGGTCTCGCTGCCGACCTATGCGCGTCGCGTCATCATCAGCGATGCAGCCATCAATATCGCTCCCGACATCGATCAGAAGAAGGACATCATCCAGAACGCGATCATTCTCGCCCGCGCCATCGGAATCGAACTGCCGAAGGTGGCGGTGCTCTCGGCCGTCGAGGTGGTGCGGACGAAGATGCCGTCCTCCATGGACGCCGCGGTGCTGGCGAAGATGGCCGACCGCAATCAGATCGCCGGCGGCATCGTCGATGGGCCGCTCGATCTCGATATCGCCGTGGACGCCGAGTCGGCGCGGATCAAGGGCGTCAAGTCGCCGGTCGCGGGCCAGGCCGACATTCTGATCCCGCCGAATATCGACGCCGGCAACATGATGTACAAAGAGCTGTCGTTCATGAGCGACGCGCAGGGCGCCGGCATCGTCATGGGGGCGAAGGTGCCGCTGATCCTGACCAGCCGTTCGGATGGCCCCGACACGCGAATGTTTTCGACCGCGCTTGCCGTGCTGTTTGCCGACGCGACGGCGAAAGACCCGGCGCTGCTCCATCCCGCGGTGAGTGAGTGATGAGCAAGAGCAAGGGCATACTCGTTATCAATGGCGGTTCGACCAGCGTCAAGTTCGCCGGTTACCGCCACGAAGGCGGCGAGGATTTGAGCGTCGTCTGCCGCGGCCAGGTCGAAGGGATCGGCAGCCATCCGCATTTCGTCGCCAAGGGCGCGGACGGCAAGCCGGTTGACGCGCACGACTGGGGTGCCGAGCATCCGCTCAATCAAGAAAGTGCCTTGAAATATATTTTCGGGTGGCTCGATGCGCACATGCGCGATGTCGTGTTTGCCGCTGCCGGTCATCGTGTCGTCCTCGGCGGCGTCAAATACGAAAAGCCGGTGCTGGTCACCGATCAGGTGCTCGCGGACCTCGATGAGCTATGCGCCTTCGAGCCTTCGCACCAGCCGTATGAAATCGCCGCCATTCGCGCCGTGCTCAAGGCGAACCCGTCGATGCCGCAGGTGGCGTGTTTCGACACGTCGTTCCACCGCACCATGCCGCGATTGGCGCAGATGTATGCGTTGCCGCGCCAGTACCGTGAAGGCAACCTGCGGCACTGGGGCTATCACGGAATTTCCTACGACTACATCAGCCGGCAAGTGCCGCAATACGCACCGGACGCCCGGCGCGTCATCGTCGCCCATCTCGGCGGCGGTTGCAGCATCTGCGCCATGGCCGACGGCAAGAGCATGGATACCTCGTTGGGGTTCAGCGCCGTCGATGGCCTGCCGATGTCGACCCGCGCCGGTGAAATCGATGCCGGCGTCCTGCTTCATCTGCTGATCGCCGACCGGATGGAGCCGGTAGCGCTCGAGAAGCTTCTCTACAAACAATCGGGGCTGCTCGGCATCTCCGGCATCAGCGGCGACATGCGCGAGCTCGAGGACAGCGAGGCGCCGGAAGCGGCCGAGGCGATCGAATACTTCGTCTATCACATCGTCAAATTCATCGGCGCCTACACGGCGGTGCTCGGCGGCCTCGATGCGCTCGTGTTCACGGCCGGCATCGGCGAGCATTCGCCGCTGGTCCGCGGCAAAGTTTGCGAGAAGCTTGGCTGGCTTGGCGTCGCCATCGACGCACAGGCGAACGCCGCCAACGGTCCATGCATCAGCGCGGCGGACAGCCGGGTCGCGGTTCTTGCCATCCCGACCAACGAGGAACTGATGATCGCGCGGCATACGCTTACGCTTGCCGCGCCGTGACCGACCCGCTTACGGCGCAGGCGAGCCGGATGCGTCGGCTTTGCCCGAGCCAGGACACTGAGGGAGGACGGGAGATGCTCGATACCAAGCAATCACCCAAATACGAGCACAGCGTGCCGTGCTTTTGGCCATTGGCGCTGATCGCGGAAATGGGCAAAGAGGGATTGGCGGTCTACAAGCGCAATCTCGACTTTGTCAGCGAGGTCATGAACGAGGAGGTGGTCCTGGCGCCGGCCTGGGCGTCAAAAAACGACATCTTGTACGAAGGCGATGTCATGCGCCTGCGCGACTTCTCGGACCCGAAGGTGCGCGCCGATAAAACTGTCGTCCCGACCTTGGTCGACGCACCCTATGCCGGGCACACCTCGACCATCGCCGACTACGCCAAGGGGCAGAGTCTGGTCGAGACTCTGATGGCGGGCGGATTGCGCCGCGTCCTGGTCACGGACTGGAAGTCGGCAACCATCGAAAACGCGAATTTCGACATCGACAGCTACCTCGCCCGCATCAACGCCTATGTCGACGATCTGGGCGGCAAGGTGAATTTGGTCGGCCTCTGCCAGGGCGGCTGGATGGCCGGCATGTTCGCTGCGCGTTATCCCGAGAAGGCCGCGTGCTTCGTGGCCGCCGGTTCGCCGCTCGATGCCGACGCCGGTCACGGCTTCATCAAGAACATCGCCAAACAAGAACCGATGAGCTTCTTCGAAAGCCTGGTCGAAATGGGCGGCGGCCTGATGCGCGGCAAGTTCATGCTTGCCGGGTGGAAGGCGATGCATCCGGAAGTGCACTATCTCAAGAACTACGTCGACCTGTATGAAAACGTGGAAGACCCGGCGTTCTTGAAAAAGCGCGACGAGTTCGCGCGCTGGTACGAACACCCGCTCGACCTGCCGGGCCGCTGGTACTTGCAGGCCATCCGGCACATCTTCAAGAACAACGAGTTCTGCAAGGGCGACTTCATGGCGCTCGGCCGCAAGATCGGGCTGCACGACATCACGTGTCCGGCTTACCTTTTGGCCGGCGAGGGCGACGACATCACCCCGTACCAGCAGGTGTTCGAAGCCGACAAGCGGCTGGGCACGCCGAAGGACAAGATCGTCAAGAAGCTGGTGCCGGGCGGCCATATCGGATTGTTCATGGGCACGAAGACCCTGAAGGAGGCATGGCCCGAGGTCGCCAAGTGGATCAAGGAGGTCTCGCCGGGCTCCTGAGCCCCGACCTGCCTTTGGCGAGATCACGACCCGGAGGCTTGCCCGCCGGCTGCGCTCATGCGACGGGCATTGATCTCGCCGTGCGGCGGCTTGCTTATTTCCGCGCCCACCAAAGACGCCGCCACCGGCGCCGGTCGGGGTCGACTGCGCCTCGATCCCACGCGGCCGGAGGACGGGGCAGGGCAGGGGGACGAAAGGCTGCCGATTGGACCCTCTGTGGAGATATTTGGTGCCAAGTTCGCGCCGGATAGAAATATTCTCTTATTATCGGCCATAGTCTTCCAAATATAAGAAATATATTCTATTTCAGGATCGAAACGATCCATCCCATTGCATTCCCATGGCCCACTCTACACACGCTGATCGCCGGCCCGTCAGCCGCCCGCTCGACCCGTCCGCTCTCGATCCGGCGGCACGGCTCGCGGCGGACTTTGGTTCGCTCGACTTGTTCGAACGGCTCGCGGCCGTCCGCGAAGATGTCGACGGGGCCGTTGTCTTCACCACCAGCTTCGGGCTCGAAGATCAGGCGATCACGCACGCCATCTTCGCCCAGGACCTCGCAATCGAGATCGTGACGCTCGACACCGGGCGGCTGTTTCCGGAAACCCATCAGGTGTGGGCGGAGACCGAGCAGCGTTATGGCCGTCCGGTCCGCGCCGTCATTCCCGACCACAGCGCCGTCGAGGCCTTGGTGGGAGAATACGGCATCAACGGTTTCCGCGCGTCAGTCGCAGCGCGGCACGCCTGTTGCGGCGTCCGCAAGGTCGAGCCCCTGGGCCGCGCGCTCGAGGGCGCCGCGGCCTGGATCACCGGCCTGCGCGCCGAGCAATCCACGGACCGCGCGGCGGTCCCCTATGCCGCCGTCGACCCGCAGCGCGGTTTGCTCAAGGTCAATCCGTTGCTGGATTGGGAGCGCAGCCGCGTTCTCGATTTCGTGCGCGCGCACTCCGTTCCCTACAATTTGCTGCACGATCGCGGCTTCCTGTCGATCGGCTGCGCACCCTGCACCCGCGCGGTCGCGCCGGGCGAGCCGGAGCGCGCTGGCCGCTGGTGGTGGGAACAGCAAGAGAAGAAAGAGTGCGGCCTGCACAACCGACCGGCGCTGCGCGCCGCCTCGCCGGCAACGGCGCTTCTCGCGCCGCAAAAGGATTAGTGGAGTGCACCGCATGAGATCGACCGCAGGTTTTGCGGAGCAGGGGTGGATGGCCGACGCGTCCGGCGCTGGCGGGCTCACGCATCTGCAGCAGCTCGAGGCCGAAAGCATCTACATTCTGCGCGAGGCCGTCGCCGAAACCGAAAATCCGGTCTTGCTCTATTCCATCGGCAAGGATTCCTCGGTCCTGCTGCATCTGGCGATGAAGGCGTTCTATCCCGGCAAGCCGCCGTTTCCGCTGCTTCACGTCGATACGACCTGGAAGTTCCGCGAGATGATCGCGTTCCGCGATCAGCGCGCGCGCGAGCTCGGTCTCGACCTCATCGTCCACGTCAATCCCGATGGATTGGCGCGCGGCATCAACCCCATTACCCACGGTTCGGAACTGCACACCGACGTGATGAAGACGCAGGCGCTGCGCCAGGCGCTCGATGCGCACGGCTTCGATGCGGCGATTGGCGGCGCACGCCGCGACGAGGAGAAATCGCGCGCCAAGGAACGCGTATTCTCGCTGCGCAATGCGCAGCACCGCTGGGATCCGAAGCGGCAGCGGCCCGAGCCGTGGCGGCTGTACAGCGGGCGCAAGCAAAAGGGCGAGAGCGTGCGCGTGTTCCCGCTCTCCAATTGGACCGAGCTCGACGTCTGGCTCTACATCCATCAAGAGCGGATTCCGGTCGTCCCGCTTTATTTCGCGGCGCCGCGCCCGGTCGTCACGCGCGATGGCGCGCTCATCATGGTGGACGACGAGCGGCTTCCGCTGGCGCCAGGCGAGCAGCCCGAGATCAGAAACGTCCGTTTTCGCACGCTCGGCTGCTATCCGCTGACGGGCGCGGTCGAGAGCACTGCCGCCACCGTCCCGGACATTGTTCGGGAAACGATTGAGACGCGGTTTTCGGAGCGCCAGGGGCGCGTCATCGACCGCGACGGGGCCGCTTCCATGGAGCGCAAGAAGCAAGAGGGGTACTTCTGATGACGGCGCGTCCCGATCCGAGCGAATTCGCCCTCGATACGCTGCTGCGCCAGCAGGAGCACAAGAGCCTGTTGCGCTTCATCGTCTGCGGCTCGGTCGATCATGGCAAGTCCACCCTGATCGGCCGGCTGCTCTACGAGGCGAAGCTGCTCTTCGACGATCAGCTGGATACGCTCGCAGCCGAGTCGCGCAAATACGGAACCACCCAGGGCAAGGAGTTCGACTTCTCGCTTCTGCTCGACGGGCTGGCGGCGGAGCGCGAGCAGAAAATCACCATCGACGTCGCCTATCGCTTCTTCTCGACCGAGCGGCGGAAATTCATCGTGGCGGATGCGCCCGGCCACGAGCAGTACACGCGCAACATGGCGACCGGCGCCTCGACGGCCGATCTCGCCCTGATCCTGATTAACGCGCAGGCCGGCATTACGCGCCAGACCCGACGGCACAGCCTGATCGTGACTTCGCTCGGGGTGCGGCAGCTGGTCGTGGCGGTCAACAAGATGGACCTCGTCGGCTGGTCGGAGCCGGCCTTCCGCGCGATCGAGGCGGAGTTTCGCTCGCTGGCCGCGGAGCTTGGCGTCAGCGAAGTCGTCTGCATCCCGATTGCCGCGCGCAGCGGCGACAACGTCGTTGGCCGTTCCGCCAACATGGACTGGTATCGCGGGCCGCCGCTGCTCGCTTATCTGGAAGAGGTGGATGTCGCCGCGGCGGCAGGACGGCGGCCTTTCCGCATGCCGGTCCAGATCGTCAACCGGCCGACGCCGGATTTTCGCGGCTGCAGCGGACTCATCGCCGGCGGCGAAGTCTATGTCGGCATGCCCGTGCAGATCTGGCCGTCGGGGCAGACCACGACCATCGACCGGATTGTGACCTTCGATGGCGACATCGACCGGGCGGCGGCCGGCCAGTCCGTGACCGTCACGCTGGCCGACGACGTCGACGCCTCGCGCGGCGATGTGATCGCGGAAATCGAGAAGCCGCCCGCGGTCACCGAGCGGCTGGCGGCGCGCATCGTCTGGATGGGCAAGGAAGCGCTGGCGCCCGGCCGCCAATACCTCGTCAAGCTCGCAACGACCATGGGAAGGGCGACGGTCGAGCCGGAACTGCGGGTTCTCGATCTCGATACGCGCAATTCGGTCGCGGCCGAGCGATTGTACATCAACGATATCGGCTATTGCACGCTTGCGCTCGACCGGCCCTTCGCTTTCGATCGCTACGACGACAACAAGGAGACCGGCGGCTTTATCCTGATCGATCCCGAGAGCTACGATATCGTCGGGATGGGACTGGTCGAGCGAACCTCCGAGGAGCCGCGGCTTGGCTGGTTGCGCAAGCGGCTGAGCGCCCTTGCGCCGGCGACCAAGACCACGGGGCCGTCCGCGGGAGCGAGCGAGTCGCATCTTCGTTCGATCGTGAAGGCGATCAGCTGGCGCGGCACCGGCAGCGTCGACACCTTCCTTGTCACGTTCATCATCACCAGCAGTTTCAAGTTCGCGGGCTCGGTCGCAGTAACCGAGATCCTGACCAAGATCGTGCTGTACTATTTTCACGAACGACTTTGGTCGATGGTCCCGTGGGGACGGGCCGCCACCCGCTAGGCCATTTTCAGGCGAAGCATGCCCTCGGACTTGATCCGGGGGTGGGCTCCGGTTCGCCGTCAGAAAATGCGACGTCACAAAGAGAAATAGAGCGAAGCCCGATACGATCAAAACGGGCGTTGCTCTCGGCTGCGGATGGCTGCCGGCGCACCGCCGGTGCGCCCCCGCATTTAAGGAGCGCGTGCGCTGCTGTCGTCACTGGCGGCCCAGCCGGTCCCGGAGCCGCCGGAATATTGAGCGCTGGTCGGCGGACTGGGGCGTCAGGAGCTGAACCAGCTCCGCAATCTGTCTTCTCGACAGCCGCTTCCGGATATAATCGAGGACGACCGCATCGGAAATGATGTTCCTCATGCCGACGATCTTGTCCGGAACCAGCATTTCCTTGGGAAAGAACTCGTCGCGCAATTTACGAGCGGCGCCTTCCGGCAGATCGACGATCTTGGAGAAGCGTTCGAGCACGGCAGGGTCGGAATACATCCAGTCGATCGTCTCACGATAAGCCTGCAGGAAGCGAACCAGCACATCCCGGCGTTTGCGCAGTGTGTCTGTATTCGTGATGATCACGCCGAACGTCTTGTTGCGAATCTCCGGCAGGTCGTTCGCCCGCGCGACGACGCGAATGTCGCCTTGTTCGATCTTATCGACGCCGAATGGGAGCGCTCCCCAGCCAACATCGACGATCCCGGCGTTCACGCTGGCAAACGTTGCTTCGGGGCGCCCGGTCAAAATCAACTTTGCCTTAATGTCGTATTTTCGCATGAGGTCGAGAGCATCATACTGGCTGGACGACCCGTTCCGCTCATAAGCGATGGTCTTGCCGTCGATGTCTTTTATGGACCTGACGGGCGAGGACTTCAGCACGTACCAATAATTGACGCTTCCGGCCATGCTCGCGCCGATGATCCGTATCGGAGCGCCGTAGGCATAGGCTTGGATCGCTGACATCGTCCCCACGCCGACGCCGATGTCGGCCTTGGCCGACGCGACGCTCTGAATGATTTCCTTGACCTCGTCGAGATGAATCAGGTCAAGCACGATGCCGTATTTCTTGAAGATGCCCGCCTGCTGGCCGAGTTCCGTCGCCGCCGACTCCCAGACGCCGCGATGAACGCCGGCGACCTTCAGCACATCCTCGGCCGATGCCTTCGCGCTCAATGCGATGGCTGCTGCCAGGCTGACGGCGAGAAAGCGAACAATTTTCTTCATATTGCGCTGCTCGATCTCAGGGGACTTCGCGTGATCAAAATCGCGTTCACGGTGCCATCGCACTACCGCTGGATCAATCCGTCAACTGGGTCAAAACGCGGGGAAGGCGGGTAAATCCGGGGCGAGCGCCCTTTTGAAAGAGGCGCTGGACTGCGTTCAGCGGTGCTTCTGCTCGTTTTCTCGGCAATCCGATTTCTCGGCAATCCGATGCAAACGCCGCGCCTCCTCAAGGAGGCTGGTCGCCGGACGGAACGAATTCAAGTGAGAAACATTGAAAATTATCCCCGGGTTCGCCTGAAGCGGCCCGACACGGATATGCGGTGCCGTTGTGGCGATGCCGCATCGAGCATGCGGAGGACGAATGGCGCGCGAAACAGCCCGATCAACCATTCCGACGCCGGGCAGAATTCCGGTCACGATAACGATCAACGGCGCGCCTGCTCAGCTGCGGATCGCGCCCTGGACCACCCTGCTCGACCTGTTGCGGGATCATCTCGACCTGACTGGAACCAAGAAGGGCTGCGATCACGGCCAATGCGGCGCGTGCACAGTGTTGGTGGATGGGCGGCGCATCAATTCCTGCCTCACGCTTGCGGTCATGACCGACGGCGCCACGGTCACGACGATCGAAGGCATCGCAGCGGATGGAACGCTGCAGGCGCTCCAGCAGGCCTTCATCGACCATGATGCGTTCCAGTGCGGCTACTGCACTCCGGGGCAAATCTGCTCGGCCGCCGGACTGATTGCGGAGGGGAAAGCCAAGAGCGTGGACGAGATTCGCGAACTCATGAGCGGCAATATCTGTCGATGCGGCGCGTATCCCAACATTGTTGCGGCGATCCAGCAGGCGATGGGGCGATCATGATCAACTTTGACTATGCGCGGGCCACCGACGTGGCCGATGCCGTGCGCCGCATCGCCGCCGATCCGAAGGCAAAATTCATTGCGGGCGGCACCAACCTGATTGATCTCATGAAGGGTGACGTCGAGCGCCCTTCGCGGCTGATCGACATCACGCGGCTGCCGCTCAAAACGGTCGAGGAAACGACGGAGGGGAGGATACGGATCGGTGCGCTCGTGCCGAATTCCGATCTCGCGTATCATCCTCTGATCGAGCAACGCTACCCCATGCTCGCGAGCGCGATCCTGGCGGGCGCTTCGGCGCAGCTGCGCAACATGGCGTCCACCGGCGGCAATCTGCTGCAACGCACGCGCTGCTGCTATTTCTACGACATCGCGACGCCATGCAATAAGCGAGAGCCCGGCAGCGGGTGCTCCGCGATCGCCGGCATAAATCGCATGCATGCGATCCTCGGCGCCAGCGAAGCCTGCATTGCGACGCATCCCTCCGACATGAACGTGGCGCTGGCGGCTCTTGAAGCAAAGGTGCTGGTAAGCGGACCGGCCGGGGAGCGCGCGATCGCGTTCTCGGATTTTCATCGCCTGCCGGGAGATACGCCGGACCGCGACACCAATTTGGAGCCGAACGAGATCGTGACCGCGGTCGAGCTTCCTCCGCGGGGCTTTGCGACAAATTACACTTACCTGAAAATCCGCGATCGCCTCTCGTACGCGTTCGCGCTCGTGTCCATCGCGGTTGGATTGGAACTCGAAGGAAGCACGATTAGCGAGGCGCGCCTGGCGCTCGGGAGCGTCGCGCACAAGCCGTGGCGCGATAAGGCAGTGGAATCCGCCCTGCGTGGGCAAGTCGCCGATCAGGACACGTTTGCGCTGGCAGCGGATTTAATGCTGCGCGACGCCCGAGCGCATGAGCACAATGCCTTCAAGATCGAGCTGGCGCGGCGCGGCATTGTTCGCGCTTTGACGCAGGCGGCGCGCGGCACGCCACAGTCGCAATCCGATAAGAGAGTTGCCTGAGCAGCCGGCAACGAGATGGCGGAGTGGGTCCGCGCGGACGCCATGCAACAATCCCAGCCAGCGAGCATGCCATGACCTCCTACATCGGTACCCCCATATCACGCGTCGACGGCCGGGCGAAAGTCACCGGCGCAGCGAAATACGCCGCCGAATACAATGTCCCCGGCCTCGCTCATGGCAGCGTGGTCACATCCAGAATAGCCAAAGGGCGCGTCACGCGTATCGATACAAGCGAGGCGCTGCGCG
>JAEULX010000132.1 GCA_016793685.1 Bradyrhizobiaceae bacterium | reverse complement strand
GACGGGATCGCGATGGGACACGAGGGCATGAAGTCGTCGCTGCCTTCGCGCGAGGTGATCGCGGATTCCGTCGAACTCACCATGCGCGGCCATGCCTACGATGCGCTGGTCGGACTCGCCGGCTGCGACAAGTCGCTGCCCGGAATGATGATGGCGATGTGCCGTCTGAACGTGCCGTCCATTTTCATTTATGGCGGCTCGATCCTTCCCGGCACCTTCAAGGGCAAGCCGGTGACGGTCCAGGATGTGTTCGAGGCGGTCGGCAAGTATTCGGTCGGCGACATGTCCGACGAGGACCTCGATGTGCTCGAGCAGCACGCCTGCCCGTCGGCGGGCGCTTGCGGCGCCCAGTTCACCGCCAACACGATGGCGACGGTATCGGAAGCGATCGGGCTCGCGCTGCCTTATTCGGCCGGCGCGCCGGCGCCCTACGAGGTGCGCGACCAGTTCTGCATGACCGCCGGCGAAATGATCGTCGAGCTGATCGAGCGGAATCTGCGGCCTCGCGAAATTGTGACCCGCGAGGCGCTCGAAAACGCCGCCGCGGTCGTTGCGGCCTCCGGCGGATCGACCAATGCTGCTCTGCATCTGCCGGCTATCGCCAACGAGTGCGGCATCAAATTCGATCTGTTCGACGTCGCCGAAGTGTTCAAGCGTACCCCTTATCTCGCAGATTTGAAGCCGGGCGGCCGCTATGTCGCCAAAGATCTGTTCGAGGCTGGTGGGGTTCCGCTGCTTCTGAAGACTCTCCTGGATCACGGCTATCTGCACGGCCACTGCATGACCGTGACCGGGCGTACTATGGCCGAGAATTTGAAAAGCGTAGCGTGGAATAAAGACCAGGATGTCGTGTATCCGGCGAACCGGCCCCTGCTTCCGACGGGCGGCGTCGTCGGCCTCGCCGGCAACCTCGCGCCGGATGGCGCCATCGTGAAGATCGTCGGCCTCGAGAGCCTGACCTTCACCGGTCCGGCGCGCTGCTTCGACGGCGAAGAGGCCTGCTTCGAGGCGGTGCGCAAGCGCGAATACGCCGAGGGCGATGTCCTGGTGATCCGCTACGAAGGGCCGAAGGGCGGCCCGGGAATGCGGGAAATGCTCGCCACCACCGCAGCGCTTTATGGACAGGGCACGGGCGGCAAGGTCGCGCTCATTACCGACGGGCGCTTTTCAGGGGCCACCCGCGGCTTCTGCGTCGGCCATGTCGGGCCGGAGGCGGCCGTGGGCGGGCCGATCGCGCTGCTGCGCGATGGCGACATCATCGAGATCGATGCGGAGAACGGCAAACTGAACGTCAGGCTCTCCAAGTCCGAATTGGAGGCGCGGGCGCGTCGCTTTGCCGAAAAGCCGCCGGAATTCACCTCCGGTTATCTTTGGAAATACGCCCAGCAGGTGGGGCCGGCCCGTACCGGCGCAGTGACCCATCCGGGCGCCGCAGTTGAGAAGAAGTGCTATGCGGATGTTTAGGCGTGCGGCCCTTTTGGTCGGACTGAGCTCGATTCTTGGGCTCGCGCCGGCACTTGCCTTCGAATCCTCGCGCGGGCCCGACGGCATCGCCCCGGCATCGAGCGTCGACGTTTACACCCGCAGCAGTCCGCAAGCATCGCTGGCGCCGGGCGACCTGCAATCGCCTCCCGCATCGCTGCGCAATCTCACTCCCCTCGAGGCGTTCCGCAACGGCGCGCAGGCGCTGCGCGCCGGCGACGTGAAGACCGGGGTCGTTTCGCTCGAATATGCGGCTGCGGCCGGCCATCCGATCGCGCAATGGAAGCTCGGCCGCATGTATGCGGAGGGCGACGGGGTCAAGCAGGATGACCTGCGCGCTTTCGAGTATTTCCGCGACATCGCCGACGCCCACGCCGACGAGAGCCCGGGTACGCCGCGCGCGCGCTTCGTATCCAACGCCTTCGTAGCGCTCGGCTCGTATTACCTCGAGGGCATCGCGAATTCGCCGGTGAAGGCCGATCCCGACCGCGCCCGCGAAATGTTCACCTACGCGGCTTCGTACTTCGGGGATTCCGATGCCCAGTATCAGCTCGGCCGGATGTATCTCGAGGGCTATGGCGGCGTAAAGGATCCCAAGCAGGCGGCCCGCTGGCTCCAGCTCGCGGCGAACAAGGGCCACCATCAGGCCCAGGCGCTGCTCGGCATCCTGCTGTTCAAGGGCGAGACGGTGGCCCGCCAGGCCGCCCGCGGCCTGATGTGGCTGACGCTGGCGCGCGACGCGGCGACGGCCGAAGAGACCTGGATCGCCGATCTCCATGCCCGCGCGTTCAAGCAGGCGAGCGACTCGGAGCGGGCGACGGCGCTCGCCTATATCGAGCGCTGGATCCGCGGCGGCCGGCGCGACTGAGCATTTTCCGGCGACGCCGGAATTTGGGTTCGCCGCGGCGGCTATTCCTCCACGCGAAGCGCGCACCAGACCGGCACGTGGTCGGAGGGCTTGTCCCAGCCGCGCACATGCTTGTCGATGCCGGCGGCGGTCAGGCGGTCGGCCGCCTGCGGCGACAGCAGCAGGTGATCGATGCGCAGGCCGACATTGCGCTGCCAGCAACCGGCCTGATAGTCCCAGAACGTGTAGAGCCCGCCTGCCTCCGAGCCGGCGCGGACGGCATCCGTGAGCCCGAGGTTTTTCAGCGCGGAGAATCTCTCCCGCGTGGCGGGCAGGAACAGCGCATCCCGGGTCCAGGCCTCGGGATTGGCTGCGTCCTGCGCTGCCGGAATGACGTTGTAGTCGCCCGCGAGCACCAATGGCTCTTCCAGCGCGAGCCGTTCCCGCGCGTAATCAAGAAGCCTGTCCATCCATTTGAGCTTGTAGGAATATTTATCCGGGACCGGGTTGCCGTTCGGCAGATAGATGGAGGCGACGCGCGCCACGCCTGCCGGCGTCGAAACCACCGCTTCGATGAAGCGCGCGTGGTCGTCGGCATGGTCGCCGGGCAGGCGCGGGGTCACCTCGTCGAAGGGGAGGCGGGACAGGATGGCGACGCCGTTGAACGTCTTCTGCCCATGGATCGCGACATTGTAGCCGAGGGCCTCGATCGGCTCCCGCGGGAATGCGTCGTCCACGCATTTCGTTTCCTGCAGGCATACGATGTCTGGGCGCCGGTCCTGTAGCCAGGAGACGAGGAGGTCGAGACGCTGCTTCACCGAATTGACGTTCCAGGTCGCTATCAGCATGGGCGTCTCAATTTGCCGTACGGGTCCGAAGGGTCGTAAGGCCGCGACGGTGCAGCGGCAAGGCGAACCCGAGGATTACATTTTGGCAAGGTTCCAGCGATGGGGCTGCGTCTTTAAACCAACGTGCTACATAAATAAATCGCGATACAGTGAAAGGCTTGCCGTTTGGATGAGCCGACGGCTCGCATGCGTTGTCGAAGCCGGGGAGTCCGCCGGGGGCCACGAGGCTCGTTGAACGGAAATCCGAGAAAGACCGCGTTTCATGAAAAAGCCCGGGCTCCTTGTCGCAGCGGCAGCGGTGATGGCGCTCGCGGGGGGCGTGGCGGCCATCCAGTGGTTCGGCGACAGCGAGCACGCATCCGCTCAGGCTTCCAAGACGACACAGCCGCGCGCGGTTTCCGTCGAGGTCGGCAAGGCCGCCAAGAAGCGCGTGCCCGCGACCATCGAAGGGCTCGGACCGGTAACGCCGCTCGCCAGCGTTGCGGTGCGTACGCGAATCGACAGCGAGATCGTCGGCATTCATTTCACCGACGGCGCGATGGTGAAGGCGGGGGATCCCCTCGTCAGCCTCGACACCCGGGCCATCGAGGCCCAGATTCGCCAGGCGGAAGCCCAGCTCGCACGCGATCAGGCCCAACTCGCCGGCGCCGATCGCGACCTGCGGCGCTATACCGAGCTGGTGGCGCGCCAATCGACCCCACAGGTCAATCTCGACAATGCCCGCACCCAGGTGGACGTGTTTCGCGCGGCTATCCTCGCGAGCCAGGCGCTTATCGATAACCTCAAGGTGCAGCTGAGCTATTGCACCATCCGCGCGCCGATCAGCGGGCGCATCAGCCAGGCGAACGTGA
>JAEULX010000061.1 GCA_016793685.1 Bradyrhizobiaceae bacterium | reverse complement strand
CGCAGGCCGAGCGGCGGCTGAAGGCGTTGCAGTCGCTCGATACGCTGGGCGCCGGCTTCCAGCTCGCCTCGCACGACCTCGATATCCGCGGCGCCGGCAATCTGCTCGGCGAGGAGCAGTCTGGGCCCATCAAGGAGGTCGGCTTCGAGCTCTATCAGCAGATGCTGGAGGAGGCGGTGGCAAGCCTCAAGGCGGGCGCGGCCGAGCCGGTGATGGGCGAGCGCTGGTCGCCGCAGATCACCATCGGCATGGCGGTGCTGATTCCCGAGGATTACGTGGCCGACCTCGCGGTGCGGTTGACACTGTACCGCCGTCTCGCCGAGCTCGACGACGAGCGGGACATCGACGCGTTCGCGGCGGAAATGGTCGATCGCTTCGGACCGCTGCCGGAGGAGGCCAAGCATCTCCTCGCCACCGTGGTGCTCAAGGGTCTGTGCCGGCGCGCCAATGTAGCGAAGATCGATGCCGGGCCGAAGGGCGCGGTGCTCGCGTTCCGCGACGACTCCTTCGCCAATCCGGAGGGGCTGGTCGCCTATATCCGCGATCAGGGGCCGTCCGCGCGCGTGCGTCCCGACATGAAGGTCGTGCTCTTCGACGACTGGGAGCGCCCGGAGCAGCGCCTCAAGGGCGCGACCGCGATCCTGCGCCGCCTCGTCGCCATCGCCGAGCGGGCGAAGGCGGCGTGATAAGCCGATCCGGGCAAGCCCCTCTCCCGCAAGGGGAGAGGGCAAGTGGTTGCGAGTCGCCGAACGTGATAAGCCGATGCGGGCAAAGGCGACGTGATCCGGATTTCCGTGAAACTCACACCAGGTGCACGGCGTGCGGGGCGAACAGGCCGATGCCCATCAGCACGAGGCCGGCGATGCTGAGCGCGCCGGCGCCGAAGGCGAGCGCCATGATGCCGGTGATGACCGAGGCCGACGCGAGCACGATGCCGACCTGAAAGGCGGCCGACGCAAGCTCGAAGTGATGGTACTTCGCGAGATGGGTGTCGCGCGTGTGCTCCGCCTCCTGGGCGCGCGCCATGAGCTGCTTGCGCCCCTCGCCGGTGTCCGGCTCGTCGTCGTAGCGGTTGGCGGTGGCCCGCCAGGCCGCGATCTGCTTGTCGATGGCCGCCCGTAGTGCGGGATCGGTGCTGGCGCCGGCCTCGACGGTCATCGCTTCGGCGGCAGTGCGCACCGCGGTCATGCGGATCGTCTTGGCCTGAAAGAACGCCCACAGGTTCGAGGCCTGGACGTTGTCGCTGATCGCCGAGGTCTGCGCGCTCTTTCCCAGCGTCTCGGAGATCGCCAGGAACAGCGCGAGCACCGCGATGAGCAGCGCGATCTGTTTGTTGTGTCCCGCCGCGTGCTCGACATGCTCCGCATGCTCGAGTTTTTCGTGTGCCCCGCCCATGGTTGTCCTGCTGTCCCGTTTGCGTCGGCGCACGAATAGCGAAGCCACCGTTCGGCACAAGAGGCTTCGAATTCTTTTGGCGCTTGCTTGCAAGCGTGGCAAAGTTCGCGTTTCCGGAAGGACGAGAGCGGCCGGGTTAGAATGGCTCTCGTCTCCAACCAATTCCAATTGCTGAACTATCTCCGGCTCTCTAGGCCGATGCGGGGGCTGTTTGGGGCTCATTGGATGCCCCCGGCGAGGCCGATCCAAGGGGCGGTGCAATGATCGACCGTCGGTACTTTCTCGCCTATGCGGGGGGGGGACGGCGCTGACGCTGTTCGCGCTCGGCAGATTCGGACACAAGAAGGCGATTGCCCGTGCGGTCGCCGGCGGCACGCTGGATGTCCGCAACGTCGCGAAATTCGTCGCCCCGCTTGCCGTACCGCAGGCGATGCCGCGATCGGGCGCCAATGCATACGCCATCGCGATCCGGCAGGTCGCGCAACAAATCCTGCCGCCGCCGCTGGGGGCGACCACAGTGTGGGCCTATGGCTCCACGACCGACGACGGCTCCTTCCATTCGCCTGCCTTGACCATCGAGGCCCAGCGCGGCGAGCCGGTCGAGATCACGTGGATCAACGACTTGAAGGACGCGAGCGGCGCTTACCTGCCGCATCTCCTGCCGGTGGACCCAAGCCTTCATTGGGCCAACCCGCCCGGACCGGTCGATACGCGTCCGCGTCTCGCGGCGACCCCGGCCGCCTATGCAGGGCCGGTGCCCATCGTCACCCATGTGCACGGCATCGAGGCCGGGGAAGATTGGAGCGATGGCTACCCGGAAGCGTGGTACCTGCCCGCCGCATCGAACATCCCGGCCGGTTATGCCAGCCAGGGCACCTGGTACGAGTTCTTCCGGAAAAAGTGCGGAGGGGCGGGCTGGTCGCCGGGGCAGGCGCGATATGTCTATCCGAATACGCAACGGCCGGCGACGTTGTGGCTGCACGATCACGCGCTCGGCGTCACGCGCCTGAACGTCTATGCCGGACTGGTCGGTTTCTATCTCCTCCGCAGCACCGACCCGGCGGATCATCCGACCATCGCCGGGGGCAGGGGCCCGGCGGTTCTTCCCAGCGGGCAATACGAAATTCCGCTCGCGATTCAGGATCGGTCCTTCAACGCCGACGGATCGCTGTTCTATCCGGACTCGCGCTTTTTCAGCGACAGCTATGCCGGACCGTATATTCCGGCCTGCGGCGTATCGCCGATCTGGGTTCCCGAGTTTTTCGGCAACTGCATGATGGTGAACGGGAAGACCTGGCCGTATTGCTCCGTCGAGCCGCGCCGCTACTACTTGCGAATACTGAACGGCTGCAATGGCCGTTTCCTCGTCCTGAAGTTCAGCGACCCGCGGATCGACCTGTGGCAGATCGGCAGCGACGGCGGCTATCTGCGGGCGCCCGCAAAGCTGAAACAGCTTCTCCTCTCGCCGGCGGAACGGGCCGACGTCATTGTCGATTTCTCCAGAATGCGGCCGGGCGCCCGGGTGACGCTGCGCAATCACGGGCCCGACGGGCCTTATCCCGGCGACGACGAGGAGGACGCGGCCGATTCGCGCACGAGCGGACAGGTCATGCAATTCCGCGTCGATAAACCGCTAGCCGCTCCCGATCCGACGACGCATCCCGCCCAGCTCGCGATGCCGAGCCTCGCCGCCTTGCAGGGCGGCGTCGAACGGGCCATTGCGCTGCTCGAGACATCGACGCTGACGGCCGACGGACAAGAGATCCCGGTCGAAACCACCTTGGGCATCGTCGACGCCGCCATGGGCTGGCCCAAGGGCGTGAAAGCGGTCGCTTGGCATGATCCGATCAGCGAGAACCCGGACACCGGCGCGGTCGAGACGTGGGCGCTGTACAATTTCACCGAGGATGCCCACCCGATTCATATCCACCATACGTTTTTTCAAATCGTGGAGCGCCAGCGTTTCCACAAAGAGACCGGGGAACTGAAAGGAAAACCGCGCCGGCCGGGGCCGGAAGAAGACGGCTGGAAGGATACCGTCGTTGCACTGCCGGGGGAGGCCACGCGCCTGCGCATGAAATTCGGCAAAGACGGCCGATTCGTCTGGCACTGCCATCTGCTCGAGCACGAAGACAACGAGATGATGCGGCCGTTCCGAGTCGGTCCGCCGCAGGCTGGCGAGCCGGCCTGACGCCGCCTTTGCGTCGTGCAGGGCGACTGCGCCAATTGTTCGGGGTATGGGCGAAAGCGAATCCCGTTTTGATGGAATCGCGCTTCGCTCGGTTTTCTCTTTGTCGCATTTTCTGACGGCGAACCGGAGCCCACTTCGCCTGAAAATGCTCGAACAAGCACGCGCGGGAAAGCAGCGGCCGACGCTCGTATTACCTGACGATTTCGCATGTTGTTGCAAACAAGTCACGCGCCAACAAAATAATGATGATAAGCTTTAATACTTATATTTGCAGTCGATCCCGCTATAAACACTCCAGTTTCTAGCTATTCTATTTGCTTTGCCTCCCGGTGACGACTAGTGTTTTGTTGCAATTCGTTCGCATACGCACATGTATCGGGCATATGCATCGGGTCCGTCGTCTTTTCGGGGGGAAAGGCAATGACCAAGCGCAGCCGCGTGGCCGGTAGGCCACACCCGCAGCCGGGCGAACTAGCTAAGGCTAGTCTGCGTGATTGTTCGTATGGACTTCAGCCCCGAGCCGCCGGGATACTTCGCTCGTGCTGGTTCCCTGGGTGGCAAACCTGGGGAGGCAAGAGGGAACACGGATCGCCGTCCTCGACGGATGGCGCAAACCGTGGCTGCCCCCGCAACTGTGAGCGGATAGCCGCATCCATTACGGCCACTGGGAAACTGGGAAGGCCGGATGCCAAGCGAGAACCCGCAAGCCAGGAGACCTGCCAGCACCGTCACCCAACCGATGGGCGGGGTGCCCCATACGGAGCGGACTTTCGCAGCGGTGACTTCGAAACCGACGCGGGGGCCGCTGCCATGTTCTCCCTCGAGTGCAGGCTGAACGAGACTCTGTCGCTAGCCGCAACGCCAGGCGTCGCGGCCGGTCGCCGGTCTCGTGTGTCCTCCGCGCCCGTCCCTTCATCTTCCAGCACTCTTCAGCGAAGGAACGCTGCCATGACATTCGAACAGAGATCTTTGAGCGAGAACGGCATTGGATCGACACGGTTGTTGAGCGAGGGCGGCGGCGGGCATGGCCGCAAGCGCGGCAGGCTCGCGCGGTTCGCCGCGGCGCTGCTGCTGGCAACTTGCGTGAGCGCGCCGCTGACGGCCGCCTGGGCGCAGGAGGAGCCGTTCGCCGCCCCCAGTCCGCGGGTGGAGGAGGAGCCCAGCGAGCCCTCGATCGCCAGCAGTCTGCCGCCGTGGCTCGGCACCACCTTCGGGCTGCGCCCGTGGCTGGCGTCGATGGGCATCACCTATCACCTCACGCAGATTTCCGAGGGCTGGCGCAACAGCCAGGGCGGCGAAAAGCTCGGCAACACCTATGTCGGCCGCACCGAGCTCGCGATCGACGCCGATCTCGAGAAGCTGATCGGGTGGAAGGGCGGATCGACCCACGTCAACGGCTACTGGATTCAGGGCCACGGGCTGTCGGGCTATTACGTCGGCAATATCCTGGCGGTCAGCAACATCGAAGCGCTGCCG
>JAEULX010000078.1 GCA_016793685.1 Bradyrhizobiaceae bacterium | reverse complement strand
CGTCATCGAAACACTGGCGCAACTCCATACGCACGGAACGCTCGCCTGACGCGCGCGACCACGCGCGACGTCGCCGGGACCAGGCCGCGGTTGCGCGCTTCGATGAGGAGCGACGACGCTATGCGCACTGCCCTCCTTCGGCACGTTTGTCATGCTTGGCGCCGGCCGCACAGCCCTCTTTTCCGGGAGACATCGCGGAGCCGAGCCCGATCCAGCGGGCGATGAGCTCGGGCTCCCAGCCGGCGTGCCGCTCGCCCAAAGCCTGCATCAACGGCCGCCGTATCAGGGCGTGATCGTCGAGCAGAAGCGCGATGGCATCTGCTTCGGACAGCGTTTCCGCAACGATTTCGCCGTTCTTGACGCGAACCGCCGAGCGATTGAACCATTCCGAAACCGGCCGGTCGCCAAAGTAGCTGCGCAATTCCTCCGCCGACCACGGCTCGGAGAGAAGATTGCGGACGACTACATCGTGGCCTGACGCTTGGAGCACGCGGATTTGCCGCGCATTCCCGCGGCACTCGGGCTTTGCGAAGAAGACGACTTGGACCATGACCCGACCCTCGGCATGCGTTTTGTCGCGCTTGCGACGAATGCGAATTGTCGATGCCATCCGCATGCATGGCGCGTGCCGCCACCTCTTACGCGCGTGAGCGACAGGGCGCGCGCCGCCCGCCGGCGCCTCAGCTCACGGTGAACTGCGCCATCATGCCGGAGTCCTCATGTTCGAGGATGTGGCAATGGACCATGTAGGGAAACGCTTCCGACGCCCCGAGCGGAAACGTGACCAGGATCTCCGCCGAGCCGCCCGCCTCGATCGGAACGGTGTCCTTCCAGCCAGTCAACCGGGGAGGAACCGGTCCTTTTCCAAAGCTCAGGATGCGGAACTGGCAGCCATGGATATGGATCGGATGCAGCATCTGGTCGGTGCCTTCGCTGATCAACCATCGCAGCGGACGTCCGCGCAGCACCTCCATCCGTTCCATCTGCAACGCGAAGGGCACACCGTTGATGCCATTGGCGGCAAGCTGTTCGCTCTCCGACAAAGCCGGATCATCGACAAGGCGCTGCGTCAGTTGTCGAACCAAGGCGGGGTCTGCCGGCTGGTGCAGGCCGATCTTCATGATTCCGGCGCGCTTCAACTCGCCCATGCCTTGCGCATCCAAATTCATGGTTGTCTCGATCGTGCGGCTGAGCGGCGGCAATTCATTGGGAAGCGCCGGCAGGCGCACGAGCGCGTCCGGCAGACGGCCCGCGCCGTCCACGCCATCGGGAACGATCGAGACCATCGCCAGCGCGCCGTCAAACGGCGGCAGACGCATGATCGGCGCTTCGACCGGGTGCGTCACCAGGTCAAACGGTTTGCCATCGCGGGCATCGATCAAGATTTCAAACCGTTCGCCTGGATGAATATCGATCGTTTTGATCTCGACCGGCGCTTCCAGCAGCCCCCCGTCGGTTGCGATCATGTAGAAGGCGCGATCATCGGACACGGCGAAACGATAGTTGCGGGCATTCGAACCGTTGAGAACGCGGAACCGCAGCCATCCGCGTGCGGTTTTCGCCACCGGCGACGGCGCGCCGTTGACCAGCATGACGTCGCCGACATAGCCGACCGTGACCGCGGGCAGATTCATGCGATGAAAAATCTGGCCGTCGGGTGTGAACCGGCGATCCTGCAGGACGAGCGGAATATCGTCGATCCCGTAGCGCGACGGCAGGCCGAGCGCGTCGCTGTCCTCGTCGTCGATGATGAACAGGCCGGCAAGCCCGCGCACGACCAGTTCGGCGGTGGCCGGATAGATATGTGGATGATACCATAACGTCGCTGCGGGTTGCGCGACGGTGAAAGCCGCGGTCCAAGTGGCCGCGGGCTTTATCGCCGAGTGCGGTCCGCCATCGGCTTCGCCGGCGACGATCGCGCCGTGCCAGTGCATGGTGATGTCCTGGTCGAGCCGGTTGTTGACCCGCATGGCCAGCTTGTCGCCGCGGCGCGCGCGAACGGTCGGGCCGAGGTAGTCGCCATTGATGCCGTAGGTCGGCGTCGTCAGCCCGGGGACGAAGTTCATCTGGCCGCGCCGCGCCGTAAGCGCAATCACGCCATTCGCATCTGCGCGAATTTCCGGTGGGATCGGCAGCGCCGGGCGATCCGCGGCCGCGAGCAGCCGTGACGCCAGAAGCGGAGACGTCGTCAGCGATAGCGCGGCTGCGCCTTGGACCAAGGTCCGTCGAGACAGCATCGCCATGAGCCTCTCCAAGATCAACGGCTCTTCGCCGTGTTCCGAGGGATTGAGAATCGCCGGCGAAAGTGGGCGAATTCTCTTTTCACGATCTGAGCGTAGGCAGAATACATCGCCTTCGCATCATGCGTCGTGAAGCGCCCTTCACTTCAGCGCGAGCGAGACGCCCTTTACCTGCGCGAAGACGGGCATTCCTTCGGAGAGGCCAAGTTGCTCCGACGAACGTCGCGTGATGCGCGCCAGCAGCCGCGCACTCCCGCTGTCCGCCGTCAGCGACAGAACAACGAGGATCTCGTTCCGTCCGGTCGGCGTCTGCGACAGGATACGCGCCGGCAGGATGTTCAGAATGCTGGTGGCCTTGGGCGCCTCGCGCGTCAGGCTGACATCGCTTGCCGCGATCCTCAGCCGGCGGCGCTCGCCGGCGGGGATGCGCGATCCGGGGACGAGCAGCCGTCCGCCCGCGATGCGGAAGGTGAGAATGCCGTAGGCGTCGTCGTACTCCTCGGCGACCGCATCGAAGCTGACCGCCGCCTCCCGCGCCATCGCCAGCGGCAGCGACGGGTCGCTCTGCACGGCATTGAGCGGTCCCACCGCGAGCACCCGGCCCGCCAGCATCAGAACGAGGTGATCGGCGAGGCGCTCGAGTTCGGCCATGTCGTGGCTGATGTAGATGACCGGCAGCGCGAGCCGTTCATGCAGCCGTTCGAGGAACGGCAGGATCTCGTCCTTGGTCAGCCGATCGAGCGCGGACAACGGCTCGTCCATCAACAAGAGCTTCGGCTGCGACAGCAGGGCGCGACCGAGCGCAACGCGCTGGCGCTCGCCTCCCGAAAGCTTGTGCGGCGAGCGGTCGAGCAACGCGTCGAGGCCGAGCAGGTCCAGCACCTCCTCGAACGCAATGGCGTCCGCTCCGGAAACCGGTTCGCCGCGCGGCGTACCGTAAAGCAGATTGCGCCTCACCGAGAGGTGCGGAAACAGGCTTGCCTCCTGGAAGACATAGCCGATCGCGCGCTCGTGCGGCGGGCGGAACGACGTCTGGTCCTGCCACACATCGCCATCGACGACGCATAAGCCGTCCGGCAGATGCTGCA